>JAITCK010000151.1 GCA_031283115.1 Cellulomonadaceae bacterium
GAAACCATCACCGGGTCCGATAACACGGTGACCATCACCGCTGACACACACCCGTCGATCTTCGCCGCCGATGCTGCTGGCGTGCGCTTCCAAGTGTCCACCACAGGCCAGCACCCAGACCCGTCGCCTCACTCCGCCGCAGCAGCGACCACGTTTGTTGACGCGCCCTCATGCCAGATCCTCACCCCCGTCGACGGGGACACCCTCACCGAGCCGTCAGTGAGCGTTACCCTCGCCTACCAGCAGGCTGAGGGTGCCGAACTGCACACCGCCCACATCGAACTCATCGACCAGGAAGGCTACCTGGTCGAAGCCATCACGACGCGCGACCTCAGCCCAGTCACCTTCACCACCCACCTTGCTGACGGCGCGCAGTACACGGTGGCCGTCCATGTCGTCTCAGCACACGGCATCGCCTCCCAGCAGGCTCTCTCCTTCATCGACGTCTCCTACCCGTCCCCCTACCCGGCGGGGGTTGGTGTGCAGTGGATGGAAGAAACTGCCGCCGCACAACTGCTCCTCGCCGTCGATCTGACCTCAGCCGACGGCGAGGATGACGGCCAAACAGAAAAAGAGATGCCGACGTCATTCTCCCTGTGGCGCATCATCGGCGACAACCGTGAACTGTTATTCGACCGTCACCCTTGGGACGGTCAAGATTTGGTCATTCTCGACCCCCTGCCCGCGCTCGCCGGGAGCACGCGGTGGGAGATCATCACGTTCTCCGATGAAGGAACAGCATCCGCTCCCACCACCGCTATTTACGACGCCACACCCGGCAGGTGGGTGTACTTCAACACAGGCCCCAGTTGGGGCGACAGCGTCCGCATTTTCGCTGACCTCACCGTGGCATCGAAACCTGAACGCACCCGCGCCCTGTTTGAAGCAGCCGGACGACAACGCCCCATTGCCCTGTTCGCACGGGAAGGGAGCCTAGAAGTCTCTGGGAGCGCCACCATCGTGCCCACCCTCAGCAGCACCGTTACCAACGCTGACGGTGAAGGTACCGAGTTTAATGTCGTCACCTTCGACGGTGGTTCCACCGTCAAAGACATCGAAGAGTTCCTACTCACCGCCGACCTGGTGTGCTATCGAGACACCAAAGGCAGGCGAGTGTTCGGTGCTCTGACCGGCTCCATCAGCAGCGAAAAAGGCCACACAGGCCAGTTCTCCTACACCGTCATCGAGGCTACATGAGCACGCTCACTCTGCCTGCGGGTGCCCTCACGCCCGCCTGCGACACCTCACCACCAGCGGTTCTCTACGGGACACGCAACACAAGTTACCGGTGGGAAGTTTTCACCCACAACCCTGCCACCGGCCTTGACATGCTGGCCGGTGTGCTCGACGGCGTCGAAATCGGGTCGCTGTCCTGGTCGTACTACACGGCAGTCAAAGGATCCGGGCGCCTCACCGTGCTTGACCTAGACGAGGCCGCACCCGGCATGATGCGGGTCGCTGACATCAACCTGATCACCTCACGTCTGCGCCCCGTACTGATGATCGACGGCCTGCCCGACATTCCTCTAGGCATGTACATCATCACGGCCGCCCCCACCGCCTGGACTGCCACCGGCCGCACCTACTCCCTAGAACTGCACGACAAGTGCAGCGTGCTTGAGCAAGACGCCATCACCTCCACCTGGTCAGCCGTTGAGGGCACCCCCATCCTGGCCCTCGTCGTACAACTGCTCGCTGCTGCTGGCGAACACATCGACGTCGACGCCAGCGTGACGACCGGCCTAGCAGGCCCGCGCTCCTGGCGGCCCGGTGACGACGACAGCTCAAACCTGCTCGCCATCGTTAACGACCTACTGGACACCCTCGGATACACGTCCCTGCGAGTTACCGGTGCCGGACTTTTCGACACCAGCTCCAACATTCCACCCGCCAGACGCCCCATCATCTACGACGCCCTGCCCGGTATTACTCGTGAACTCATCGACGGCGAGGCGGCAATCTACTCACCCAACTGGAGCCGAGACATCGACTCCTACAAAATCCCCAACCGCATCGTCGCCGTCGCCTCAGCCGACGGCGACGAACCGCCTCAAGTGGTAACGGTGACGAATGAGAACCCCGACAGCCCCTACTCCTACCAGGCGCGTGGCCGCTGGGTCACCGAAACGGTCACGGGTGTGGACGTGCCAGAAGGCACTATCGCCGAGCAGGCGGCGGCCTTGGAGGCTAAAGCCCGGCAGGTGTTGCTGGCGGCGTCGGCGCCGCAGGCCATGCTGGAAGTTACCCATCTGCCCCTGCCGTTGTCGGTGGGGGATGTGGTGCGGTTCCGATCCATTCCTGCCGGTATTGATGCCCGCCATGTGGTGACAGGCATTGATTTGGAGTGCACGCCGACCGGGTTGATGCGCACGAAACTTCAAGAGGTGATCGACCTGTGAGATCTACGTCTTGGTTGTGGGGTACGGTCACGGCTGTCAATCCTTTGCGGGTGCGCCTTGACGGCGACGAAGCCTCACTGCCGTTTGTCCCTGACAGCCTGATCCCAGCCCACGCGCTGACAGTGGATGCGCGGGTGCGGGTGGAAGTCACGGCTGGCCGGGTGATCGTTCACGGGTCAGCGAAAACCTCCGGCTTGGCCGCCTACCCGGTGGGCGCTTCCTACGAGTCCAGTGACCCGACCCATCCGAGCGTCTTGTTTGGTGGCATCTGGGAGACCTTCGGTGCGGGCCGTGTCGTCGTGGGTGTCGCCGCGTCGGGCACCTTCAACGCCGTGTTGATGACGGGTGGGCAGGAAAGCCACGTCCACACCTCAGCAGCGCACTCTCACGCACGGGGAACCTTGCGCACGCAGATCGACGTTGGCAGCGATTCGATTGCGATCAACCGTAGTTCTGTCACGGCGTGGGCAAGAACGGCCACCCTGCGCGGCCAGGGCGGTTCTGTGGCATCCGAGACCGCCAACGTGTCTAACGCCGCCAACATCATGGGCGATACCGCGTCGACAACACCAGGAAACACCGGGTCGTCGTCGTCGCTGATGCCGTACATCACCATGTATCGGTGGCGTCGAATCGGATAGCACAGGGAGCCTGCCGGCACCCTGTGAAAGGAGCCGTCTCATGGCTGGAAACTCCCGCTGGGCTGCTCAGGCGGCGAGGCTGCCGCGTAGTGTTTTCAGTGCGCTTTCGATTCTTTCGATAGCCTCGGTGGGTGTTGCTTGCGGCTGCCGTGTTGCCTCGCGCAAGATGTCTCGCGCTGCGGTCGACGCCGGGATGTGTTGCTTGTTGGCGAGCGCTTCAAGAGCGGCGTATTCGTCGTCGTTCATGCGGACTTGCAGCGTGCGGGTACGCGCGCTCCCGCGGGTGATGGTCACTTCGGACAAGTCGCGGTACATGACGCCAGCGGCTTCCGCTTCCTCGACAGTGGCAGCCTCTTTGGCGATGATGTCGGCGATAGTCTGGTTGCTCATTGGTGTTTCGCCTCCTGGTAGATGGTTCGGTCGCGGCTGTTTGACTTCCAACCGTTGACGACATAAATGGTTCCGTTGTCTGTCAAAGTGATGATGGATAACAAGCAGCCGGCGGTCGCACTGTGACCGATGGTTCGGGTAGTGAGTCCTGAGCGGGAGTTGTAGTCGGGAATAATCTCAATGCGCTGGACGTCGTCAAGCGCCTCGTTCGCTTCTGCGACAGTGACACCGTGAGTGCTGAACATGTGCTGCCCGCCGTGTGTCCAGTCAGGTTTCTCCACCATCCCTCAATCGTACTACGCGCGTATTACGCATGCAAGGTGAGCGGGCGACCGTGACCCGCAGTTACATGGTGCGTTTCGCCTTCCAACGACTCCCACTCAACCCGCGCCCTCGCATCCGGGCAACTCCCGCCGTATAGGAGGTGAAACTATGGAAGACCACACGTCAATCGATTTGGTTGTAGGGCGGCTTGATGACGTCCGTGTGTCCGTCGATAAGATGACGTCCGCCATTGCAGATCTGGCGGTGGCCCAAGCGGCTGCCACTGAGAAGGCCAGCGCCCTTGAAGGACGTATCGCCAGCCTGGAGACCTCACGCCTCTGGCTTATCGGTGCTGTCGCGGCTGCCATCATCAAAGCACTGCTCGCTCTCATCATCCCCACCTAACCCTGTGTCGTGCGGCATCGCACGACACCACACGACACCTCAAGCCTCGCCAGCAAGGCGGGGCTTTCCTTATACCCGCTCAAGGAGTACCACATGGCAACTCTCGCCCCTGCCCTCACCACCCTCCGCACCCAGATCAACACCGCTTGGCCTTCCCGAGATAAAACCTCGGACGGCTGGATTGGCGACGCCCGGCATTCCGCCCTCGTGTCCGACCACAACCCGGATGCTCGCGGCATCGTCCACGCCATTGACGTCGACGTGGACGGTGTCGACAAGGCCGCCGTCATTGCTGCCGCCGTGGCTGACAAACGCACGTCTTACATCATCTCTGACCGCCGTATCTGGACGCCCGCAGCAGGGTGGAAGCCCTACAGCGGCGCTAACCCGCACACCGCTCACATTCACATCTCGGTCACGGTGGCCGGTGAAAATAACACCGCTGCCTGGAACCTGCGAAGCGGGGCGACGGGCACCGCCAACACCGTCGCGCCTGATCCCGCACCTCCCGCAAAACCTGTCACCTCTACCCCCGCAATGGAGTCCCACATGAAAACCATCGACCTGCGCAACGCCCACGTCACCCCCGTCAAAGGCCAGCACGTGAAAATCCTCCAAGGCCTACTGGCGGCTTGGGGTCATTACAGCGGCAAACTCGATGCCGTCGGCGCGGGCGCCACTAAGTCAGCGCTGAGCACCTTCCAGAAAGCCCACAACCTCACCCCCGACGCTGTGGCGGGTGCGAACACTAACCGCACCCTGATCGGAGGCTGACGATGGGAACTCTCCTCACCGACGCCTTGCCTGTGAAGGCGCGGAAGTTTGTCTATCTCGTTGTCGCTCTCGCCTCGCTGACCGTCACCGCCTACCAGGCCGCTAACGGCAGTTGGCTCACAGCGGCTGCCTCATTCACTGCCTCCCTGGCGGCCGAACTAGCCAGAGCGAACGCGGCCGACGACGAGGGCCAGGCCGACGTCAACGAGGCGGGGGAACAATCCGCGCCAAAATGCTAAATGGCCTACCCAATGGCCTACCCGATTGTCAGAAGGCCATCATCTGAGTACGACGAAACCCCCGGAATCGCCCAAGATTCCGGGGGTT
>JAITCK010000173.1 GCA_031283115.1 Cellulomonadaceae bacterium
CATGCTGGTCACGGCCTTACGCGACGGCATGAACTTGGTTGCTAAAGAGTATATTGCCGCCCGGTCTGACGAACGCGGCGTGCTAGTGCTCAGCGAGTTCACGGGCGCTGCCGACGAGTTAGGCCCCGGCCCGCTACTCGTCAACCCGCACGACATTGAAGGGTTGAAAGACACGATGGTGGCCGCCTCCCGCATGGACGCCCGTGAACAGTCCCGCCGCATGAAACGCCTTCGCCGCAAAGTCATCCGCGATGATGTGGCCAAATGGTCTGCCACCTTCCTAGAAACCCTCAACTCCATGCCCCGCCGCCGCCAACCCAAGCCGGCAGTGCCGCCCACCTCAACCGCGCCACGCATGAAAGCCCCCGATGACTGACCTGGACTCCGCGCTCGCTGCCGCAGCCGCTTCTGGCCGCCCCCTGCTGGTAGCCCTCGACTTCGACGGGACGCTCGCCCCCTTTGTCGACAATCCTGACGATGCGACGATGACTCCTGCAGCGCGCGTCGTTGTCGACGCCCTGGCCGCAAGTCCGCGCGTCCAACTCGCTTTCGTGTCTGGCCGCAACCTGGCGTCTCTGGCCCGTCAGTCTGCGCCGCCGCCCGGCACCTGGCTGGTGGGGTCGCATGGTGCCGAGCACGGTCACGTCACTACGGACGGCACTATCGTCGCTGAACCGTTGACCCTCACCGATGAGCAAGACGACCAACTTTGGGCCGCTACCAGTGCTTTTGAACGTATCGCCGCCGATGTAGCCGGGGCTTGGGTGGAGCATAAGCCGTCCGCTGTCGTCCTACATACTCGCCGCGTCGCCGATGAGACCCGCGCCGAGATAGCCGAACTTGAAGCCTCCGAGGCCGCCCACCATTTGGGCTTGACTTCTCTGCACGGCAAAAAGGTGGTGGAGGCCGCCGTCATCCATACCAGTAAAGGCACCGCCTTGGCCCGCCTTCGTACCCAACTTGCCGGGCGTCCCATCGTCATTTTCGCGGGCGACGATGTTACTGACGAGTTTGCTTTCGCTGCCCTTGACCCTGCTGTCGGGGATATTGGCATCAAGGTCGGCCCTGGCCCTACCCAAGCCGCCCACCGCCTCCCCTCCCTCCAAGCCCTCCCCCCCGCCCTCACCCCCCTCGCTGCGCCCTACCCCTCCTGAGACTCCAGGGGTTAGCACGCGAAGTATGGATGCCAAAACGGTGGGTGACGGTGACGTGTATCACGGGGCGAGAATGGGGGAACGTGGTTGACCTGGAGAAATAGAACAAGTGCGGCGCGATGCGACTGGCAGGGAGGCGCAAGGTGGCTCTTGTGGTTCGGGCGGGCTAGTGGGGCGACTATTATTCTCCTCGGTCGGTTCGCAGCATCGCAGCAGCACGCAGGAATCGCAGTTGAATCCGCGAGCCAACCACTTTCGACGTCAACACCGTCGTCGTCGGAAACCTTCAAGCACCGCAACTGTTGCTTGAAAACAACCACATACTGTGTCACTGCAGACGCGCACCCGCGCCGACCGCTGAGGCACCCTCTACAACGGATCGTCCGGCACGTACCTGCCGGTGGAAGGGAAGCTCATCATGGCTACCGTTACATTTGACCACGCAACGCGCGTCTACCCCGGAACCGAGCGTCCGGCTGTCGACCAGCTCAACCTGCACATCGAAGACGGCGAGTTCCTCGTTCTCGTCGGCCCCTCCGGTTGCGGTAAGTCCACCTCGCTGCGCATGCTCGCCGGCCTGGAAGACGTCAATGCTGGCCGCATCCTCATCGGCGACCGCGACGTCACCGACGTCCAGCCCAAAGACCGCGACATCGCCATGGTCTTCCAGAACTACGCCCTCTACCCGCACATGACCGTTGCGGACAACATGGGCTTCGCCCTCAAGATCGCTGGCACCCCCAAGGCTGAAATTCGTCAGCGTGTGGAAGAGGCCGCCAAGATTCTTGACCTCACCGAATACTTGGACCGCAAGCCCAAGGCTCTCTCCGGTGGTCAGCGTCAGCGTGTCGCCATGGGTCGCGCCATCGTGCGTCAGCCCCAGGTCTTCCTCATGGACGAGCCCCTGTCCAACCTGGACGCCAAACTCCGTGTCCAGACCCGTACCCAGATTGCTTCGCTCCAGCGTCGTCTCGGCGTCACCACCGTGTACGTCACCCACGACCAGACCGAAGCCCTCACCATGGGTGACCGCATCGCCGTCCTCAAGGGTGGTCTGCTGCAGCAGGTCGGCACCCCCGCCGAAATGTACTCCAAGCCCGCCAACGTGTTCGTTGCCGGCTTCATCGGCTCGCCTGCCATGAACATCGGCACCTTCGATGTTGTTGACGGCGCCGCCAAGATCGGCTCCACCTCGGTGCCGCTGGAAGCCCAGCAGGTTGCCGCTCTGACTGACGCTGACGGTGGCAAGGTGACCGTCGGTTTCCGTCCCGAGTCGCTCGACGTTGTCCCCGCCGGCACCCCCGGCTCCTTCGCTATTGAGGCTGACCTGGTTGAGAACCTCGGTTCCGACTCCTTCCTCTACGGCAAGCTCAAGGACGACGCCGCCGCCCTGCACGCTGGCGACTCCGACCAGGTGATCGTCCGCGTCGCCCCCGGCTCCGTCAACAAGGGTGACGTCATCAACGTTGTCATCAAGCCCGGTCAGGCTCACGTGTTCTCGGCTGCTACCGGCGAACGTCTTGCTGGCGCCAACGACTCCGTCGAGGCTCCCGCCGCCTGATTGCCGCCTGACGCTGCTGAGCCGCACGGCTAGGCTGCGTCACCGGTCACACGGGTAACACCGCTTGAAAGAGGCGGGTCTGGTTTCCTTTCGAGGATGCCAGGCCCGCCTCTTTGCATGCCCACTGTTCCCTTGACCTTGTAGGCTGTGACGCATTATGGAGAATCTCCAAATCACCGCAGCGAAGCCGGATTCAGCCCTCCTCGATTTGCCGTGGAAAATCCCGCTGGAAGACTGGCCAGATGAGGTTCTGGCCGCCCTGCCTCGCGGTATCTCCCGACACACGGTGCGGTTTGTGCGCCTCAAAGATCGCGTACTGGCGGTCAAAGAAACCCGCGACCATTACGCCTTCCGCGAGTATGACCTGCTGCGACGCCTAGGCAAACTAGAGATTCCCTGCGTCGTTCCGCTGGCTGTCATCACCGGTCGCGCCGATGACAACGGTGAGCCGCTTGAAACGTGCATAGTCACCGAACATCTGGCCTTCTCTCTGCCCTACCGGGCCGTGTTCAGTCAGTCCTTGCAACCTAAAACGGCGTCGCGGCTCATCGACGCCCTCGCCGTGCTCCTGGTTCGCCTGCACCTGATCGGCTTCTATTGGGGTGACGTGTCCCTCTCAAACACCCTGTTCCGACGGGACGCAGCCGCTTTCGCCGCCTACCTGGTGGACGCGGAAACTGGCGACCTCCATCGTGAACTGACGGACGGGCAACGGGCCTACGACATTGATTTGGCCCGCACCAACATTATTGGCGAACTCTTCGACCTGGAAGCGGGCGGCTTTGTCGATGAAGGTGTTGACCTGGTAGGCATCGGCGACACCCTGGTGGAACGCTACAACGAGTTGTGGGATGCCCTGACCAGCGTCGAATCTTTCCCCGCTGAAGAGCGCTGGCGGGTAGACGACCGCATCCGCAAACTCAATGACCTGGGCTTTGACGTGGACGAATTGTCTATCGTCACCGACTTGGATGGCGCTACCGTGCAGATTCAACCCAAGGTTGTCGACGCCGGGCATCATTCCCGCCGCCTGCTGCGGCTGACCGGGCTAGACGTGCAAGACAATCAGGCCCGCCGCCTGCTCAACGACTTGGATGCGTGGGCTGCCGCCCATGATCGCGGTGAAGATTCGGAGCAGATTGTCGCCCACGACTGGCTGATGCGTTCCTTCGAGCCTACCATCCAGGCTGTCCCGCATAACCTGCGGCGCAAACTTGACCCGGCCCAGTTGTTCCACGAGATTTTGGAGCATCGCTGGTACATGGCGCAACGCGAATCCCGTGACGTGCCCATGCCGGAGGCGGCCCGCGAATACGCAGATGAGATTCTGCGTCACCGCCCCGACGAGCAAGCCTTGTTAGGGTCGCTACCTGGGGATACGGAGATCATTGAACTCAACGAAACCCCCAGCGACGACGACACTGTTGAGGCTGCAGCCATCCAACAGATCGAAGCCGAAGACGCCGCTACTTTGACAGCCTTGCGCGCCGGAACTCTCGACATTGACGGTAGTGTCACCCGCCGCTCCGCCTTTCAGCGCTAACGCGCCTGCGCGCCCTAGTCGATGCCCCACTGAGGCATTGACGGCTTACCTTGAATGCCTGCGGCGCTCTCGAATTGTTTTGCAATGCGAAAAAATCCGAGTTTATTCGACCAGCACCGACTTACGCTCTCGCCTTTGCCACCTCGTAGAGGGCGATGCTGGTAGCGACGGAGGCGTTGAGAGATTCGACAGCGCCAGTGTTGATGGGGATGGAGGCGATGGCGTCGCAGGCTTCACGAACCAGGCGGGCCATGCCCTTGCCTTCGGAGCCGACAACGATAACCAGCGGGTCGGTGGCGAACTGGTTATCGCCCACCGTGGTGTCGCCGCCGCCGTCCAAGCCGACCACAAAACAGCCCGCCTTTTTCAGTTCTTCCAGGGCGCGGGTGAGGTTGGTGGCGCGGGCGACGGGCACGTGGGCGGCCGCGCCAGCTGACACCTTCCAGGCTGACGCGGTGACTCCGGCGGCCCGGCGTTCCGGCACCAGCACGCCGTGCACGCCGAAGGCTCCGGCAGACCGCAGGATAGCGCCCAGGTTGCGGGGGTCGGTCACCCCGTCCAAGGCGACGATGAGGGGGGCTTGACCTGCGCGTTCGGCGGCGTCAAGGAGGTCGTCAACGTCCTTGTAGTCGTAGGGGGGAACTTGGGCTGCCACGCCCTGATGAACTTGGCCTTCCGTCAGGGTATCCAGTTGCGTTTTTGACGCTTCGAGGACGGTGAGGCTGCGGGCCGCCGCCAACTCTAAGATTTCCTTGGTGCGGTCGTCATGGTCGATGCGGGCGGCCACATAGATGGTGGTGATGGGCACGTCGGTGCGCAAGGCTTCCAGCAAGGAGTTGCGCCCGGCAATGACTTCCGTACCGTCGGTGGCCCGACGGGTGCCGCGCACGACGCCGCGGGCTGCATCCCGTCCCCTGCCGCGTTGCGCATCAACGGCGGCCTTCTTTTCGGCCTCCTGCTTGCGCTTGTAGGCCACATGGTAGGTGCGGTCTTCCGCCTTGGGGGTGGGGCCTTTACCTTCGAGGGCTTTGCGGCCGTGCCCGCCCGTGCCCACTTGCGGCCCTTTTTTGGAGCCTGCCTTGCGTACTGCGCCGGGGCGGCGCCCACCAGTGTTTCCAGCCATGCCCTACAGCCTAGTCGTTCCGCAGGCTGAGCACCCACTGGTTGGGGTTAGGCAGCAGGTGAACTGAGGGTCCAGCGGGCTCCGGTGGGGGTGTCTTCGATGGTGATTCCGGCGGCGGTCAGGCGGTCACGGATGGCGTCACTGGCTGCCCAATCTTTGGCTGCCCGTGCGGCGGCCCGATCTTCTAGCGCGGTGGTGACCAGGGAGTTGAGTGCCTCATGGCTGGCCGATGATGCGCCAGCAGTCCCGGCAGACCATTGCGGGCTGAGCGGGTCGAGGCCGAAAACGTCCAGCATGGCGCGCACGGCTTTGAGAGCCTGGCTCACGGCAGGCTTGTCGGCGGCAGCAGCCAGGGCCGTGTTTCCGGCCCGCATGTGTTCGTGGATAACGGCCAGGGCGGCGGGAGTGTTGAGGTCGTCGTTCATGGCGGCCACAAAGGCTTCCGGCAGGTCACTGCGGGAAACGTCGGAACTCCCGTCAGCCCCATCAACGCCGCCAACATCGCCAGCGCTACTAGTGCCGTCGGAACTGCCATCGTCGGAACCGTCGTCGCCGATGAACTCGCTGGCCCGCTGCACAAACCCGACCAGCCGATCCCAGACGGCGCCCGCCTCAGTGAGAGTGTCGGTGGTCCATTCGAGCATGGACCGGTAGTGGACTGCCGCGATAGCGTAACGGACCACGGCGGGCGGGGCGACGGCCAGCAGTTCGTCAACGGCTAAGCCGTTGCCGAGGGACTTGGACATTTTGGCGCCGGACTGGGTAATCCAGGCGGTGTGCATCCACCGTTGAGCAAACCCGTAACCGGCGGCCCGAGATTGGGCTTGCTCGTTCTCATGGTGGGGGAAGCGCAGGTCTAGCCCGCCACCGTGAATGTCGAAGGATTCGCCCAGGTAACGCCCGGCCATGGCGGAACATTCCAGGTGCCAGCCGGGGCGGCCCGGCCCCCACGGGGTAGGCCAGGAGGCGGTGGCGGGTTCGTTGACGCGGTTGGCTTTCCACAGGGCGAAGTCGTGGGGGCTGCGTTTGGCGTGGCCGGGGTCGGCGGCGTCCATAGCGGACTGCGGTTCGGGGGCAAGATCATCCAGGCGCTGCCGAGTCAAGTCCCCGTAGGCCGGGTAGGAGCGCACGTCAAACCAGACGTTTCCGGGGCCTGTAGTGTAGGCGTGGCCGCGCTCGATCAGACGATCCATCAGGGCGACCATGTCGGTGACGTGCGCGGTCGCCCGTGGTTCGAAGGTGGGGGGCATCACGCCCAGGGCATCGTAGGCGGCAGTGAATTCGCGTTCGTAGGCGGCGGCGTGAGCCCACCATTCCACTTTGGCGACGGCAGCCTTGGACAGGATTTTGTCGTCAATGTCGGTGATGTTGCGGATGAGGGTGACCGTGTATCCGCTGCGGGTCAGCCAGCGACGCAGCACGTCGAAGGCTACTGAGGGGCGCAGGTGGCCTACATGCGGGCTGGACTGCACGGTGGCGCCACACACGTAGATGCCAACCTGTCCGGGGGTGAGGGGGACAAAGTCGGAGACTTGGCGTGTGGCCGTGTCGTACAGTCGAAGAGTCACCGCCCTAGCCTACCGATTCGCTGACGTTTGCTGGCATCCGGTAGCGCACAAATACCTGCTGACCGTCCGATGGTCGCCCCGCGAAAGCAACATCACACCCAGGTGGGCAGCCACATGAGGTGCTGCCAGTAGGGGAAGGGGACGGATGCCGCCGACCAGATGGGGTAGAACAGCACGGACACCACCAGGATGAGCGCCACAACAGTCCAGGTGGTGACCGTCAACGCTATGCGTCGTCGCGCCGACACCCGCTCAAAGGCGACCACTGCCACGTAGACCAGCGTGAAGATCATCCAAGGCGTAAACACGATGGCGTAGAAGGTGAAGGTGGTGCGGCTCAGGTAGGCGAACCAGGGCAGCCAGCCTGCGATGGTGCCGCTGATAGCCGCGAGCGCCCGCCAGTCGCGCAAGCGCCCACCCCAGGCGATGAGCAGAATGATTGCTAGGGCAGCCAGCCACCAGAGGATCGGGTTACCTAGTGAGGTGATTGCTTGGGCGCAGTCTTGGCCGTTCAAACCTCTACCGCAACCGGCTGCTCCTTCGCCGCGTTCCCAGAAGAAGGAGGTGGGTCGCCATTGGATGATCCAGCCGGGCGCGTTGGCCGCATAAGGGTGGGCTGCTTCGAGAGTGGTGTGAAAGTTCCACATTTCTTGGTGGTAGTGGATGAAGGATCGCAGGGCGGCGGGTAGCCAACTGATTCCTTGTCCAGGGTTTTCAACAGCCCACTGTCTGCCCCAAGCGCCTGGGCTGGCAAACCAACTCCACCAGCTTGCCACGTAGACGACAACGGCGGTGGGCACCATGAAAGCGAAGGCGCCCAGCCCGTCAGCAAAGATTCCCCGTGCCAGCCAGCGGGGGGCGGGGTTGTTGCCGTCGTCGATGGTGCGGGCGACGGTGCGCCTAGCGGTCAAGTCCCAGACCACGGTGAGCAGGCCGAACACGGCCAGGAAGTAGACCCCCGACCATTTCACGCCGATGGACAGGCCCAAGGCCAGCCCTGCTGCCAGCCGCCACCAGCGCGTTGGCATACCGGGCCACCGCCAGTCGCCCGCATATCCGGCGACGGCTGTCCCGCCGCTCACAGCAGCCCCAGCGTCAACTTGGGCGGCTACGCGCGCGGCCAGGCGCCGTCGGAACTGCTGCCTATCCACCAGCAGGCATCCGAAGGCGACCAGCACAAACAGCATGAGGAACTGGTCGAGCAGGGCGATACGTGAGTGGACTATGGCCAGCCCGTCAACAGCCATGAAGAGCCCTGCTGCTAGGCCTGCCAGCGTTGATGCGAACAGGCGGCGGGCAATGCGGGCTACCAGGATGACGGCGATCACGCCCACTGCTGCGTTGGCGATACGCCAGGCGAAAGCAGACTCTGCCCCCCCGCCCAAGTGGATCCCCAAGGCGATAAGCCATTTGCCTACCTGCGGGTGCACCACAAAGGCGGCCTCATCAAGGAAGCCGTTGACCTGTCCAGCCTCAAAGGCAGTGTTGGGGTCGGGGGGTGACGGCCAGCGCCCCTCAAAACCCAGGTTCCACAGGGTGTAAGCGTCTTTGACGTAATAGGTTTCGTCAAAAACCAGTTGGTGTGGGTTGCCTAGCCGCCACAGCCGCGCTACCGCTGCAATAACAACGATGACGGCTAGTCCGCCCCAGGCGAGCAGCCTGCCGTGCCGCTGACTGCCCAGCGCAAGCGTTTTCGCGCCCAGCAGGGCCAGCAGCAGCCTGTCATGCAGACTCGGCGGCCTGTCATGCAGACTTGGTGGCGCTGTCGCGGAGGCGGGAAATTCGGTCACCTCTGCATCGTAAAGGGAGCCACTGACATTGCCCCCCACGCAGCGCCAGGCGCGAGTCAGGCGAAGGTCTCACCCGTCTGTGACACACTTGCCGTCATGACAACACCGGTCGGCGCACTTGTTCTTGCTGCCACGCCTATCGGCAATGTGGACGATGCGTCGCCCCGCCTGCTTCGCCTGCTGCAAACTGCCGATGTGGTGGCTGCCGAGGACACCCGCCGGGCTCGCGCCCTAGCCGACCGCCTGGGCGTGACCATTGGTGGGCGGCTGGTGTCGTGCTTCGAGCACAATGAGGCTGACCGTGCCGACGACTTACTTGACGTTGTTGCAGGTGGTGGCACTGTGGTGGTGGTGACGGACGCTGGGATGCCTGCCGTCAGTGACCCTGGCTTCCGCCTGGTGGCCCGTGCTGTTGAGCGGGGGGTGAAGGTGACGGCAGCGCCCGGCCCGTCGGCCGTGTTGACTGCTTTAGCGCTGTCCGGCCTACCGACGGACCGGTTCACTTTTGAGGGTTTCCCACCCCGTAAACCGGGCGAGCGGGCGCGGGCGCTGGCTGCCCTGGCATCGGAACCTCGCACGATGGTGTTTTTCGAGGCTACACACCGTATTACTGACACTTTGGCGGCTATGGCTGAAGCCTTCGGCGATCTGCGCCCGGCTGCGGTCTGCCGCGAACTGACCAAAACTTATGAGGAAGTCCTGCGCGGTTCCCTCGCTGAACTCACCGGCCTGGCCCAACACCGTGACGACACCGGCCAGGGTTTGCGCGGCGAGATCTGCGTGGTGGTCGGCGGCGCCCCACCTGCCGAAGCCCCGTCGATGGATCAACTGGTGGCTGCCGTCCAAGCCCGCGTCACCGCAGGCCATCGTCTCAAAGATGCCGCAGCAGCAGTCGCTGAAACCCACAATGTCAGTAAAAGAGACCTCTACAACGCCGTCATTGCGTCTTGCCCATGATGGTGAGCATGTCCTCGCGGGGGACTACTTTGATGCGGTCGCGGCCTTGGGCGGCGCCTAACTCTTGTTCGTGGGCGTCGAGTAGTTCGAAGTCGGCCCATTCGACGACGGGGATGCCACGAGAAACTAACAGGTCACGCAAGCCGTTTACTTCGCTTCCGTGCGCGGCGGTGAGGCCGCGGGCTTCGATGTCGGCGACGAGGTTGCGGATGGTTTCGGCGGCGTCAGATTTGGTGGAGCCGATGAGTCCGACGGGGCCGCGTTTGATCCAGCCGGTCGCGTAGAGGCCGGGGATGGGCTGGCCAGCATCGTCGATAACACGGCCTTCAATGTTGGGGAACACGCCACGGGCGGCGTCGAAGGGGACGCTGGGAACTTCTGACCCGAAGTAGCCGATGGCCCGGTAGACGGCCTGGACGGGCCACTCTTCGAAAACACCAGTGCCGCGTACTGTCCCGTCGCCAGTCAACTCAGTGCGTTCCGTCCGCAGCCCCTCGACCCGTCCGTCGCCCACAATCGCAACAGGGTTGTGCAGGAAGTGCAGGTGGAGGCGGCGGGATGCCTTCTGGCTGTCGGGGTCAACGAGGGTCCAGTCGGTCAGGGTTTTCACTACTTGTTTGGTTTGGTTGGAGGATTCAATGGCCGCCAACGAGCCGTCGTCAAACTCGTAGTCTTCCGGGTAGACGACAATGTCCACGTCAGGTACGTGGCCGAGTTCTCGCAGTTCTAGCGGGGAGAACTTGACTTGGGCTGGCCCGCGGCGGGCGAATACGTGCACGTCGGTGACGGGGGATGCTTTGAGGCCTTGGTACACGTTGTCGGGGATTTCGGTGGGCAGCAGGTCGTCGGCGTGTTTGGCGAGTACGCGGGCCACGTCGAGGGCTACGTTTCCGGCGCCGAGCACGGCCACCGATTCTGCTTCCAGCGGCCAGGTGCGGGGCACGTCGGGGTGGCCGTCGTACCAGCTGACAAAGTCGGCTGCCCCGTAGGAGCCGGGCAGGTCAACGCCGGGCAGGTCGGATGGGGCGTCTTCGATGGTGCCGGTGGCGAAGATGACGGCGTCGTAGAGGTCACGCAGGTCGTCCAACGTGATGTCGGTGCCGTAGTTGACGTTGGCGAGTAGGCGCACATCGCCGCGTTCCAGCACCTTGTGCAGGGCCAGGATGATGGCTTTGATGCGGGGGTGGTCGGGGGCTACCCCGTATCTGACCAGGCCGAAGGGGGCTGGTAGGCGCTCGATGAGGTCGATGGTGACGGCGATGCCGGACTTGCTGAGAATGTCGGCGGCGTAAATGCCTGCCGGGCCTGCCCCGATGATGGCGACGCGGGCGGGACGGCCACCGGGCGCGGTGGCTATTCCAGCCGACGGCGCGGCAGTTTCGACGGTTTCCACGGTTGCGGTTTGCTGCTCACTCACAAGGGCGATCTTATGCCGTCACGGGTCGATCGTTTGACGACGCCCATCACAGCGTGCTTTAGCGTCGCGTGGCATGGCTACTTGTGCACTGGTGTTGACTGCCGTTGTCGCCCTGGTCTTGTCTGTTATTGACCGGCAGACGCACCGTCTCCCTGACGCGATCATCGGGCCTGCCCTGGCCGCGAGCCTGGCCTGTTTCGCTGTGACTGATCTGCCCCGCCTGGCTGTTGCGGCGGCGGGCGGGGTCACTCTGGCGGGCCTTTATGGGTTGCTGTGGGCGGTAGCGCGCGGCGGTTTCGGTTTGGGTGATGTCAAGTTGGCGGCCTTGCTGGGGTTGACTGCTGGTTGGGTTGGCCCAGCGGCAGTGTGGTGGACAGGGGTGTTGCCTTTCGTGTTTGGCGGCATGGCAGCCGTCTTCCTGCTGGCTACTGGCGCCGCCTACCGCAGCAGCCACCTGGCTTTCGGCCCGCACATGGCTGCAGCCTGGCTTCTGGCTCTCGCTTTCAGCCCTGGATGAGGGCTTCCGACTCGAGTTCAGCGGCGTTGTCGTTTGTATCCTCAGCATCGGCGTCGTCGGCCTTTTCGGTGACGGGGTGCTTGATGAAGGGGACTAGCAGGGCGGCGAGACCGGCTGCCAGGAGCACGTGCACCCAGGTCCAGTGGTCTACTAGGGCGACGCGGCCTGCGATGGTTTCGGTGAGGAAGAAGAAGACTATTCCGCCGACGGCCAGCAGGGCGCAGACTGCCAGTCCGCGGTTGCGTGCCGCATGGTTGGTCTTCTCGTTGTCGCCGTCTGCTGGTGCTTCTGCAGCGTCGTCAACGGCAACCTCAACGTCGTTATCGTCGCTGTTGTCGTCGTTTTCGCGGCGACGCCGGTTGATTTCGGCGGCGGTGACGAGGGCGACGGCGATGAGGCCGAGTAGGGCGAGGATGAGGTTGACGATGGGCCAACTCACGTCGGTGGTGCCGGTTTCGAGCAGGGGGATGTCGAGACCTTCATCCGCGCCTTTGCCTTCGGGTTCCCAGCGGTAGTCGGTTTCGAGCAGGTCGGGTTCGCC
>JAITCK010000234.1 GCA_031283115.1 Cellulomonadaceae bacterium
TGCTACCGCGTTGGCACCGCGCCCGCGCACCCCCTGCCCTACCTGGTCGCCTCGACCTGGTTTGTGCAGCATGGGGGCGTACTGTGCACCAAGGCTCTGGGCGATGGCTTTGGCTAGGGGTTCCAGGTGGTTGCGTCCGCGTTGGCGGCGGGCTGCCCTGTGTGAGGGGGCAGGGACGACGTAGTCGGGCCGAAAACCGATAGTGTGGGCAATGTCGTGGGCAGCGTGGCGGGCGATGGGGATCAGCAGGCGGTCAAGGTCGCACCGCCCGTGGTCTTTCCAGGCGACGATAAGCCCGCGAACCGGGCCGTCGTAGCGTGACATGGCCCAGACAGGCAGGGGCGGATGCCCGTCGCAGTGGTCGAGCCTCGGCGCGGCGCGCTCGACACGCCGCGTCAGCCCCATCAGTGCTCCGGCGCACCTGTCGCACCACAGCAGATCGGGC
Source organism: Cellulomonadaceae bacterium (assembly GCA_031283115.1). Taxonomy (GTDB): domain Bacteria; phylum Actinomycetota; class Actinomycetes; order Actinomycetales; family Cellulomonadaceae; genus Xylanimonas. The sequence continues at coordinate 446 of JAITCK010000234.1, forward strand.
GTCCCGCAGCCGGGACATTCCACTGGAATAACAAGCCGGGCTACTATGCGGGCTACCTGCGCTAACGCGGCAGCCCACCGGCAGGCTATCTGCCGCACATGTCTTCGCAATCTCATCATCGCCACAGGGTAGGCAGGTGGCCTGTGGGCGTCGCAGACCGTCTGCCTGCTGGCGGTTTTTGGTCGATTTTCTCCTCATGCTGACAGCCCCGCCACGCCAGGGGTGTGCGTCACATTCTGGGGTACGCTACCAGCATGTCTGCGGCACGCGAACTTCACTATCGCTGACGTGGGATACGATTTTCTTCAAGCGAGTGGGAGCGCTCCCATTCTTATTGCCCACACCCCGCCTAGGAGGCACAAGCCCATGCGATACGGCCACTTCGACGACGCCAACCGCGAATACGTCATCGAAACCCCGCAAACCCCCTACCCGTGGATCAACTACCTGGGATCGGAAAAATATTTCGCCCTGCTCAGCCACCAGGCGGGCGGCTACTCCTTCTACACCGACGCCAAACTGCGACGCCTCACCCGCTACCGCTACAACTCCATCCCCACCGACGTGGGTGGCCGCTACACCTTCATCAACGATGGTGGCGACGTGTGGACCCCCTCCTGGTTGCCCATCAAGGCTGACCTAGACCACTTTGAAGCCCGGCACGGCATGGGCTACTCCACTATTAGCGGCGAGCGCAACGGCCTGCGCGTTGATACCACCTTCCTGGTGCCGCTGGGCGAAAACGCTGAAGTCCAGAAGATCACCTTCACCAACACCTCCAGCGCCCCCAAGTCCGTCAAGGCCTACCCCTACATTGAGTTCTGCCTGTGGAACGCCGAAGACGACCAAACCAACTACCAGCGCAACCTCAACATCGGTGAGGTCGAAGTCGAAGAAGCCACCCCCTCCGGCGGCGCAGCCATCTACCACAAGACCGAATACCGCGAGCGCCGCGACCACTACGCTGTTTACGCAGTCAACGTGCCCACCACCGGTTTTGACACCGACCGCGACTCCTTTGTCGGCAAGTACAACTACCTGGGTGAGGCCGCCGTACCCCGCGCTGGCAAGGCGACCAACTCTATCGCCGCCGGATGGTACCTCATCGGCGCCCACGAGGTCAGCCTGGATCTGGCCCCCGGTGAAAGCAAGGACGTCGTCGTCATTCTTGGCTACATCGAAAACCCGGACGAAGAAAAGTGGGCCGATGATGCCCACCAGGTCATCAACAAGACCCGCGCCCACGCCCTGCTGGCCAAATACGCAACCGCTGAGGCCGTAGACGCCGCCCTGGCTGAACTCAAGGACTACTGGACCAACCTTCTGTCTACCTACACAGTGAAGTCCACCGACGACAAACTGGACCGGATGGTCAACATTTGGAACCAGTACCAGTGCATGGTCACCTTCAACATGTCCCGGTCGGCCTCCTACTTTGAGACCGGCATGGGCCGTGGCATGGGCTTCCGCGACTCCTCCCAAGACCTGCTGGGCTTTGTCCACCTGGTGCCGGAGCGGGCCCGCGAACGCATTATCGACATTGCCTCCACCCAGTTCCCTGACGGGTCGGCCTACCACCAGTACCAGCCGCTCACCAAGCGGGGCAACCACGGTCTGGGTTCTGGCTTCAACGACGACCCCATGTGGCTGGTGGGCGGTGTGGCCGCCTACATCAAGGAGACCGGCGACTGGGGCATCCTCGACGAGCCCGTCCCCTACGACAATGAGGAAGGATCAGAGGTTCCCCTCTTCGACCACCTCACCCAGTCTGTCAACCATGTGCTCACCCACCTGGGGCCGCACGGCCTGCCGCTCATCGGACGGGCCGACTGGAATGACTGCCTCAACCTCAACTGCTTCTCCACCACCCCCGGTGAGAGCTTCCAAACCACCGGCAACAAGACGGGCGGCGTCGCCGAATCCACCTTCATTGGCGCCCAGTTTGTCTTGTACGGCAAGGAATACATCGAGTTGGCCCGCCATCGCGGCAACACCGGTGAAGTTGACCGCGCCACGGCAGCCGTCGAAGCGATGACCCAGTCCATGCTCACCGACGCCTGGGATGGCCGCTGGTTCCTGCGGGCCTTCGACTACTACGGCACCCCCATCGGCACCGACAAGGATGCCGAAGGCAAGATTTGGATTGAGCCGCAAGGCTTCGCCATCATGGCTGGTATCGGCGTTGACTCCACCGACCCGTCGTCCCCGGAATGGGCTGCCTCACCGGCAGGTAAAACCCTGACCGCTGTCGAAGACATGCTGGGCACTGACCACGGCATGGTGCTCCAATACCCCGCCTACACCACCTTCCAGGTGCAGATGGGTGAAGTGTCCACCTACCCGCCGGGCTACAAGGAGAACGGCGGCATTTTCTGCCACAACAACCCCTGGGTCATCATCGGCGAGACGGTGGCCGGTGACGGCGCCTCCGCTTTTGACCACTACAAGCGGATTACCCCCGCCTACCGCGAGGACATTTCCGACGTTCACCAGTTGGAGCCCTACGTCTACGCCCAGATGATTGCCGGCAAGCAGGCGTCACGTCACGGCCAAGCCAAGAACTCCTGGCTGACCGGGACGGCTGCCTGGAACTTTGTGGCCGTCTCCCAGTACCTGCTGGGTGTGAGGCCCGGCTTTGACGGACTTATCGTCGACCCGCAGTTGGGGCCTGACCTGCCCGACTTCACGGTGACCCGGGTGGCTCGTGGCGCTACCTACACCATCACCGTGAAAAACTCCGGCAAGCCCGGTTCGCGGGCCTCCTTGACCGTTGACGGCGTCGCCATTGAGGGCCGCGAGGTTCCCTACGCCCCCGCCGGTTCCGTCGTCACCGTCGAGGCTGTTCTCTAGGACTTGTCGCTGACATCAAAACGTTGGCCCCGACCTCACTAGAGGTCGGGGCCAACGTTTTGATTGCTACGCAGCCGCTGAAAGCGATTCTGCGAGTGAAATGCAAGGCAGAGCGGGCCGCCGTGTGCATATGGCACACAAGGCACGTGATAACGCCGCAGTTCGCCGCAGAATCGCTTTCAGCCCTTGACGGCTCCGGCCATAATGCCGGATACCAACTGTTTGCCCACAAAGAAGAACAGGATAATCAGCGGGAAGGCCGTCAAGATGACGCCGGACATGATCATCGTGTAGTCCGTGTAGCGGGCGCCGCGCAGGGTGGCTGCCGCGACCGTGAGCATGGCCTTGTTGTTGGGACCCAAAATGAGCATGGGCCAGAAGTAGTTGGTCCATTGGGCCACGAAGGTGAAGAGGGCCAGCATGGCTGCGGCGGGCCGGGCTGCCGGGATGGCTACTGCCCAGAAGGTTCGAATCATGGAGCACCCGTCCATGCGGGCGGCCTCAATGAGTTCGTAGGGCAGGGATTCTTCCAGGTATTGCGTCATCCAGAACACGCCGAAGGCCGTAACTAGGCCGGGGATGATGACGGCCCAGAGGGACGTGTAGAGGCCCCATCTCACCATCATCAGGTAGAGGGGGACGATAGCCAGTTGGGTGGGGACTGCCATGGTGCCGACCACAAAGAGCATCAGTGGCCCCCGCCCCCGGAATTTCAGTTTGGCGAAGGAGTAGCCTGCCAGGGTTGAGAACAACACTGTGCTGGCCGAGCAGAGAATAGCGACGAAGGCTGTGCCTGCCAGGGCCCGTCCGAAGCCGATTTCGCCGAAGGCTGTGGTGAGGTTGCCGCCTAGTCCGCCTCGCGGGATGAGGGCCTGAACCCCGTACTGGGTGGCCGTTGTCGGCTGGGAGGCCAGGGACACCGCGTAGTAGATGGGGAAGATGGAGATGAGAATGACTAGGCCCAAGATGACGTAACTGACCCAGCCGGGCTGCCGCCCTTCGGAGGTGTTGCCCATCTTTTTCCGCTTGCGGGCTGCCGCCTGAGCTACCCCTTTACCGCCGGTTTGACGCAGCGCGGCGACGGAGACTTCCCGGTTGCCATGTGACGTGTCGAGGCTCATGCGGCCACCCCCTTAGCGGCCTTCTTCTGGGACTTTTTGGGTGCCCCGCTGGATGATGCAATCCGCCGGGTCAACCAGAAGTTGAGGAAGGCAATAATGATGACGATGATGAATAGGAACCAGGCGATAGCTGCCGCCCGGCCCATATTGGGTTGGCCGGGGGTCGTTTGGAGGAAGCCGGTCCGCCACAAGAGCAGGGATACCGTGAGGAACTGCTGGTTAGAGCCGCCATAGTTGGCGGCCTCCGAGAACATTTGCGGCTCATCAAAAATCTGTAGACCGCCGATGGTTGACGTGATGATGACGAAGATGAGGGTGGGCCGCAGCAGGGGTATGGTCACGGAGAAGAACTGCCGAACCCGCCCGGCCCCATCGACCACGGAGGCTTCGAAAACGTCCCGGGGGATGGCTTGCATGGCCGCCAACAAAATCAGTGTGTTGTAGCCGGTCCAGCGGAAGTTGACGATGGAGGCGATAGCAATATGGCTGGCCAGGGTGTTGGCATGCCATTGTATTCCGGTGACCCCCACCGCTCTGAGCAGGGTGTTGATGAGGCCCTGCTGGTCGCTGAACACACCGGAGAAGATGATGGCTGCTGCTGACGGGGCGATGACGTAGGGCAGGAGCACGCCCATCCGCCAGAAGGTTTTGGCTTTGAGGTTGGCGTCAAGGATGGCGGCCAGCAGCAGGGCGACGATGATTTGCGGAATGGTGGACAGCAGGAAGATGGAGAAGGAGTTTCGCAGGGCCGTCCAGAAGACGGGTTGGTGGAGCACCCACTGGAAGTTGCCCCACATCGACGGAATGTTTCCGGCGTCGCCGCAGGTGGCCCCGCAGACGGCGAGGCCGCCGTCACCGGTCAGGGTGTTCCACTGCCGGGTGGCGACAAAGGCCGTGAAGAGCAGGGGGAAGAGTCCGGTAATGGCGAAGAGGATGAAGAAGGGGGAGATGTAAAAGTAGGGGGAAAACTTGACGTCAAAGCGGCCTATCTTGGACCGTCGGGCCACGTGGCGTTCGTATTCCTCGTCGCGGGCGGCCTTGCCCGCAAGGACGGGGGTATCTGTTGTGGAACTCACGGCACTTCCTTGGGCGGGTGAAGGAGCCTCGGGCGGAATATGAGGCGGAATCCGTAGTGGGGGTGGCCGGGCCGCCTGCACGGCACCGGTGCCGTGCAGGCATAGACCCAGCCGATGCTGTGACGCCGCCACAACCAGTTGTTACCGGGGGTGGCCGGGCGGCGTCACTGCGAGGTTATGTCAGGACATGGCCTGGACATCGGACAGGAACTGCGTCCACGAGGCTGCAGGATCCTGTGACTTGTCGACATCGACACGGTTGAGGGCGTTAGCCATCGCGTTCTGAATGTCGAAGTATTGGGCGCCCTTGAAGGGAACCACTGTCACAGCAGCCGCGCGGCTGGTGAAGATGGGGCCGATGGGGGCGTCGTTGAGGAAGGGTTCGGTACGTCCGGTGACTGCCGAGTCTTCTTGAGCCGTCGGGGAGGACGGGAAGTTGGAGGCGGCAGCGAAGACGGCAGCCTGCTGCTCGGGAGCAGTAATCCAGGCGACCAGGTCAGCAGCGGCTTCCTTGACAGCAGATGCTTCGGGAACAACCAGGAAGGAACCGCCCCAGTTGCCACCGCCACCAGGGAACTGGTCGGCGATGTCCCAGCCGACGAAGTCTTCGCCAGCGTTCTGCCTGATGTTGTTGATGATCCAGGCCGGGCAGAGCATGGCAGCGAAGGCGTCGGACTTCATGCCGGCGTTCCAGTCGTCGCCCCACTGGCCAGCACCAGCGGACTGTGTTGCCGCAGCGGCGGTCAACTGGTCGTAGAGGGTCTTCATCTGAGCGTTGTCGGCGGCGATGATGTTGCCGTCAGCGTCCACCCAGGAGTATTCGACCTGATTGACCATGCCTTGCATGAGGGCGGCCGAGGAGTCGAAGAAGTGCTTGCCACCCGACTTCTCAACGTATTCGTCACCGGCGGCGAAGAAGTCAGCCCAGGTGCCGGAGTCGCCGCCCAGCCACTCCTTGACGGAGTCGCGGTCGGAGGGGATGCCTGCGGCTTCGAGCAGGTCAGCCCGGTAGCAGACGCCCTCAGGGCCAATGTCCGTGCCCATGCCCAGCAACTTGCTGCCGTCCAGGGATTGCCCCTGCGTCTTTTTCCAGTCCAGCCAGTCGTTGGAGCCAACGTAACTGGTCAGGTCGTAGAAGTTGTCGGGGATGGCCTGGATGGACGGCATCCAGTCGACGTCCACGGCGAAGATGTCGTAGGCAGCCTGGCCAGCCTGGATGGACGAGTTGAATGCGGAGCGGGCGTCATCAGACGTGGCCGCGACGGTTTCCTCAATTTTGACGTTGGGGTGGTCTGCCATGTACTTGGCCCACAGGTCAGCACCGGC
>JAITCK010000237.1 GCA_031283115.1 Cellulomonadaceae bacterium
GCCATTGACGCCACCCCGCTTGTCGGAGGCCCGGAAGGAGGCTGCCGCAGACCAGGCCACAAAAACCAGGTCAGCATTGTCTAGGCCGGAAGCGGCCACGGCAGCCTTGACGGCAGCCACGCTCGCCTCGGAGGGGGCACCAGCCGGGGCGGGCAGGGGATCCTGCCAGATGAAGTCTTCTGCGGGAACCTCAGCACCCAGGTAGCGGGCCTTGGGTCCCATGTCACGGTGGGTCAGTTTGAACCAGGCGCGGGCGAAGGCTGCCGTGAAGGCGTCCTGGTTGTCCTTGAACTTGCGCGAAATCACGTCAAACTCGGGGTCGACGCGCAAGGCCAGGTCAGAGGTCAACATGCGGGGTTCACGCTTGCCGTCCGAGTGGGCCAAAGGCACCAGGTCACGGCCAGCCTCGCCTACAGGCCGCCACTGGTGGGCGCCAGCCGGGGACTGGAACAACTCCCATTCGTAGGCGTAGAGAATGTGGAAGAACTCGTTATCCCACTCGGTGGGGTGGTAGGTCCACGTAACTTCCAGGCCCGACGTAATCGCATCGTCGCCCACACCCGACCCGAACTGGTTGTGCCAGCCGAAGCCCTGCTCAGACAGGTCGGCAGCCTCCGGTTCAGCGCCCACGTTGGAGTCGGGGGCCGCGCCGTGGGTCTTGCCGAAGGTGTGACCGCCCGCGATCAGGGCAACCGTTTCTTCTAAATCCATGCCCATACGGCGGAAGGTTTCCTTGATGTCCACTGCGGACGCCAGGGGGTCAGGTGTCCCGTTGGGGCCTTCCGGGTTCACGTAGATGAGACCCATCTGCACGGCGGCCAGGGGCTTTTCCAGGTCACGGGCGCCGCTGTACCGCTTGTCATCCAGCCAGGTGGTTTCGGGGCCCCAATAAACGTCGTCGTCGGACTCCCAGACGTCCTCACGGCCACCAGCGAAACCAATCACCGGGAAGCCCATGTCTTCCAGGGCCACGTTACCGGCAAGAATCATCAGGTCAGCCCAGCTGATGGACTGGCCATACTTCTTTTTGATGGGCCACAGCAGGCGGCGGGCCTTGTCCAAGGACACGTTGTCCGGCCAAGAGTTGAGGGGGGCGAAACGCTGCTGGCCTTCACCGCCACCGCCGCGACCATCGAAGGCCCGGTAGGTGCCAGCCGAGTGCCAGGCCATACGGATGATGAGGGGGCCGTAGTGGCCCCAGTCTGCAGGCCACCAGCCTTGAGAGTCGTGGAGCATGGCCGCCAGGTCAGCCTTGACGGCTGCCAGGTCGAGGGCCTTGAAGGCTTCCGCGTAATCGAAACCGGGGGTGAGCGGGTCGCGGGCGGGCGGGTTCTTCGCCAACATGCCCAAGTTGAGACGCTCAGACCACCACTGGTCGTTAGCCGACCCTTGGGTGGGGTGCTTGAGTTTGTCCTCCGGGTGGGTGCCCGGGTGATGGAAGCCCGTGAGCGCGGCTAAGCCCGTGTCGGCGCTGATGCCGGTGACAGGGCAGCGTGCTTCGTTAGCGCCGCCAGCCTGGGCAGGAGTGTCCGAAACGGTCACGCCCTGGTTTTCGGTGTTCTCGGTCATGCGGTGTCTACTCCTGATCAGTGAATCCTCTAAGGCGAGTGAATCGTAGCGAGCGAAACGTGGTGATGGCGGGTGAGACTCATCTCCCAGGCAGCATAGGCCAGAACCCCCGTCGTCGTCGGACGTTAGTCGCGGAATCGAGCGGATTTAGGGGAAGATGGAGTGTTTGCGTGACCTTGCCCGGCCATTCGTTTTATGGCCTGTCATCCACTGTCCGTTGCCCACACCACTGCAAGGGGGTGCATCCGCACCATGCCGCCCGTCACCACGGAAATCCCTAACGTCGCCCTGCGCGCCCTCATCGAACGCAGCGACTATGTGGCCGCCCAAGAATGGCTTGAAGAACGCCCCGTGTGGGAGGTGGCCGACTCTCTCGACCGGATGGACGGGGTAGACGCTGGCATCGCCTTCCGCCTCCTGGCTGGCGACCGCGCCCTGGACGTGTTCGAAGAACTCGACGCCGCCACTCAAGAGGCCGTGCTCGACGTGATGCGTGGCAACGAGTTCCGCGACTTTGTTGACGCTTTAGACCCGGACGACCGGGCCCGCATGGTGGGCGAACTGCCTGCCACCGTCGCCCAGCGTGTGCTGGCTGGCCTGTCACCGGAAGAACGGGCCATGACGGCCACCCTGCTGGGCTACCCGGAAGAGTCTGCTGGCCGCTACATGACCCCCGAGGTGGTTCGCCTCAAACGGACGATGACCGTGGGGGAAGCCCTCGCCCACGTTCGTCTTTTTGGCCCCGACGCCGACACCATCTACACCCTTCCTGTGGTGGACAAGCAGCGGCATCTGGTGGGCCTGGTTGACTTGGGTGAACTGGTGTTGGCTAACCCGGATTCCCCTGTCACCGACCTTATTGTCACCGAGCCGCCCCGCGTCCACGCCACCGAACCTGCCGAAGTTGCGGCCCGTCTCATGGCCGACTCCAACCTGGTTGACCTGCCCGTGGTGGACGCTGCCGACCGCCTGGTTGGCCTGCTCACCTTCGATGACGCCGACGAGGTGATTGAGGAAGCCGATTCTGAGGATGCCGCCCACCAGGGTGGATCTTCTCCCTGGTCTGGTCACTACATGGCTGTATCTGTGCTGCACATGGCCCGGGCCCGGGTCATCTGGCTGGTGCTGCTGCTGGCTGTTTCCCTGTTGACTGTCACGGTGGGCTACCACTTTGAAGAGGCGTTGGAGAAGGTGGCTGCTTTGGCTATCTTTATTCCTCTGCTCATCGGCACGGGCGGCAAGGTGGGCACACAGGCGTCGAGCGCCTGTGTGCGTGCCCTGGCTATTGGCGAGGTTCGGCCTTCTGACGCGGTGAAGGTGCTCTGGCGTGAAGCTCGCACCGGTCTGCTGCTGGGCGCTGGCCTGGGCTTGCTGGCTATCGGCGCCGGCATTATTTTCGCCGATGCCTCCGTGGCTATTGTCGTCGGCATTTCCTTGCTTATCATCTGCCTGTTGGGTGCCTTGGTGGGTGGCTTGTCTCCGCTGGCCGCTAAAAAGTTGGGCATCGACCCGGCCCTGGTGTCCGCCCCCGTGGTGACCACCATCGTCGACGTCCTGGGCCTCATCATCTACTTCCTAGTGGCCAGCCTCGTTCTCGGCCTCTAGGGCGAAAGCCAGCATTTACTGCGCCATGTCGACAAAGCGGGAGTAGTGGCCTTGGAAGGCGACGGTGATGGTGTCGGTGGGTCCGTTACGGTGCTTGGCGACTATCAGGTCTGCTTCGCCTGCCCGGGGTGATTCTTTTTCGTAGGCGTCTTCACGGTGAAGCAAGATCACCACGTCGGCGTCCTGCTCAATAGACCCGGATTCACGCAGGTCAGACATCATGGGTTTTTTGTCGCCGCGCTGTTCTGGGCCACGGTTGAGCTGGGAGAGGGCGATGACGGGCACTTCGAGTTCTTTGGCCAAGAGTTTGAGGGCGCGGGAGAACTCGGAGACTTCTTGTTGCCGGGATTCCACCCGTTTGCCGGAGCTCATCAACTGGAGGTAGTCGATGACCACCAGTTTGAGGTCGTGGCGTTGTTTGAGGCGGCGGGCTTTGGCGCGAATCTCCATGAGGGACATGTTGGGCGAGTCGTCGATGAAGAGGGGGGCTTCGCTGATTTTGCCCATGACGCCTGCGAGTTTCTGCCAGTCTTCGGCTGCCATGTTGCCGGATCGCATCTTCTGCAAGGCCACTTTGGCTTCAGCGGACAGCAGGCGCATGGTGATTTCGTTGCGGGACATTTCCAGGGAGAACACCACGGAGGTCATACCGTGTTTGATGGAGGCTGACCTAGCGAAGTCGATAGCTAGGGTCGATTTTCCGATGGCAGGTCGGGCGGCGATGATGACCATCTGGCCGGGGTGGAGGCCGTTGGTGAGTCGGTCGAGGCCGTTGAAGCCGGTGGGGACGCCCACCATGCCTGCGTCCCGGTTTCCGGCCGCTTCGATTTCGTCCATGGTTCCGCCGATGATGTCGGCTACGGGCAGGTAGTCTTCGGAGGCCCGACGTTCTGTGACGGCATACACTTCGGCTTGCGCGTTATTGACGATGTCGTCTACGTCGCCGCCGTCGGTGGCGTAGCCCAGTTGAACGATTTTGGTGCCCGCTTCAACAAGTTTGCGCAGTACGGCCCGTTCTCGAACAATGCGGGCGTAGTAGCCGGCGTTGGCTGCGGTGGGTACACCGGCCATGAGGTCGTGGAGGTAGGGGGCGCCGCCGATGCGGGACAGTTCGCCGCGTTTGTTGAGTTCCGCAGACACGGTGATGGCGTCGGCGGGTTCGCCGCGACCGTAGAGGTCGATGATGGCGTCATAGATTTGTTCGTGGGCGGGCTTGTAGAAGTCGTTGCCGCGGATGGCTTCTACAACGTCTGCGATGGCGTCTTTGGACAGCAACATGCCACCCAGCACGGACATTTCTGCGCCGAGGTCTTGTGGGGGGGTGCGGTCGAAGTTTCCGTAACTGCTGCTGCCAGCAAAAGCGTTGTCCACTGTTGTGGAAATGTCACTGGATACGTATCCGTCGTCGACCATTTACGTGAGCGTAGACAGGTTTTTTCCCCTGCGCAAAGCACCCTGTGGACGTGTCTGTGGGCAACCTGTGGATAGCGAGCGCTTGTCGGTGCACAAGACGTGGACAAGCCTGTGGATTGTTGGCGTGTTTCTCCGAAAACTCGTCCACACCCCTACTTTGACCTGGATAAACACCATCGACACCCTGTGCATAAAAACTTGTGCGCAACACAACCATTGTGCTGTCGTCAGATGATGCTGGAACGAAAAACAGCGGCTGTTTCGCTCATCGAGCGAAACAGCCGCTGAAGCACCGCAGGTATTCAATGCAAGCCGTCAACGCCCCGGTGGGGCGTTGACCAAGGCGCGCAGGCAGCCGTCAGGCTGCACATAACCAGCCTCAGCCAGCGATCACGCTGACGTTGAGGTTGGCGGACACCTCGGGGTGGAGGCGCACGGAGACGGTGTAGTCACCGGTGGTCTTGATCGGCTGGGCGATCTCGATCTTGCGCTTGTCCACGGTGGGGCCACCGGCAGCCTTGACGGCGTCGGCGATTTCAGCACCGGTGACGGCGCCGAAGAGACGGCCAGCAGGGCCAGCGTGAGCGGTGACGGTCACACCGGAGGCTTTGAGGGACTCGGCGGCAGCCTGGGCGTCAGCCAGCGAAGCGATTTCGCGGGCCTTGCGGGCTTTACGGATAGCAGAAACCTGCTTTTCGAAGCCCTTGGTCCAGGGGGTGGCCAGGTTGCGGGGGATGAGGTAGTTGCGGGCGTACCCGGACTTGACCTCGACGATGTCGCCGGGTTCACCGAGACCGGTGACCTCGTGGGTGAGGATCAGTTTTGCCATGATGGTTTACCTGGATCCTTTCTGTCAGCGAGCCGACGACGAGTAGGGAAGAAGAGCCATTTCGCGGGCGTTTTTCACGGCGCGGGCGATGAGACGCTGCTCCTGAACAGAGACACCGGTCACGCGGCGGGCACGGATCTTTCCGCGGTCGGAAATGAACTTGCGGAGAAGAGCGGTGTCCTTGTAGTCGATTGTTTCGACCTTGGCCGTCTTCAGGGGGTTGTTCTTCTTCTTGATGGGCTTGTTGGTGCGCACCATTGGCCTTGCCATGGCGTTACTCCTTGCTAAAAGTGGTGTTCTGGGACTAGAACGGAGGCTCGTCCGCGAACCCGCCACCCGCTGTTGCAGGCCCGGCTTGGGCCCAGGGGTCGTTGGCGGGCGCGGCAGCGCCACCGGAGAATCCACTACCTCCACCTGCTGCGAAACCGCCGCCGCCAGCGTTCTGCTGGAAGCCTCCGGCGTTTCCGCCACCAAAGCCGCCTGCACCACCGGAACGGGGGATGCGGGTAACCGATGCTTTCGCGTAGCGAAGCGACGGGCCTACCTCATCGACTTGAAGTTCGATGGAGGTTCGCTTTTCGCCCTGCTGCGTCTCATAGGAGCGCTGCGTGAGGCGGCCTTGGACCATGACGCGCATGCCCTTGGTCAGCGATTCGGCAACATTTTCTGCGGCTTCACGCCACACCGAACAGCGCAGGAAGAGGGCTTCGCCGTCTTTCCACTCGTTGGTGTTGCGGTCAAAGGAACGCGGGGTTGAGGCGACAGTGAACGACGCCACAGCAGCACCCCCCGAGGTGAACCTCAGTTCGGGGTCTGCAGTGAGGTTTCCCACTACCGTGATGACAGTTTCGCCAGCCATTGTTGCTCCTTTGACAGTTCTTCGATGTGAAATCTTGTGGGCCTATCCCATCACTTGCCTGAGACATTGCGGGTGCGACAGGCGCACAGCGCATAGATCAGGCGCGTATCAGGTGGCTAAGAGTTCACTACAAGAGGTGTGTCAGTGAAGGTTGTGTGTGGATGTTGAGGTTCAGGAGGCGTCGGTGCGCAAAATCTTGGTGCGCAGAACGGTCTCGTTGAGGGAGAGCTGGCGGTCCAGCTCTTTGGCCGTGGCCGGGGTTGCCGTGAAGTTGACGACGGCGTAGATGCCTTCGGACTTCTTGTTGATGTCAAACTGCATCCGGCGGCGGCCCCAGACATCCACCTTGTCGACGGTGCCTTGCTCGGCCGGTACAACGGCGAGAAGTTTGTCGAGCTGTGTGGGAACGGTACGTTCCTCGACCTCCGGGTCCAGGATCACCATCAGTTCGTACTGACGCATGTTTCTACCCACCTCCTCTGGTCTCAGCGGTCACGGACTGTCCGTGACAGGAGGGTGTTCACTGCGTGTGTGCGACGACCGGCAGCCAGATGGCGGCCTGTCGACAGGCACGGCGGGTTAGTCTACCCGATCAACAAGACTGCTCAAAACGATGATTCCCAGCGAAACGCCTGTGTCTCGCTGGGAATCATCGGGCATAACGAACCGTCAGCCTGCACTCGCCCGCTAGGGGGCGGGTGGCGTTGCCGGTTCTGTCGGTTCTGTTGATGGCACTGCCGGTTCTGTGGGCGGCGCAACGGCAGGCCCAGAGGACACCACAACAGTGATGGTTGATCCGGGCGGAACCTTGGTTCCTACCCCGCTAATCGACAGCACTGTTTCGGCAGGCTGGTCGGAGGCTTGGGTGCTGACGTTCATGGACAGGCCCAGCACGGCAAGGGTGGCTTTGACGTCACTCTGCTGCTTGCCTACCAGGCCGTCAGGCACGGTCACCCACCCGGCTTGTGGGTCTTGCGTTGCCGATTCGCTGGGCGAAGGTTCAGGTTCTTCTGACGGCTCCTCAGACATGGATGGTGAGGGGCTGTTGGAGGGCTTGACCGGAACACATTTTTCGAACTGGACAACCGGCTCATCGGCGAGGGCCACCTTCATAAAGTCGGCCCAGGCGGTCACCGGGAAGGATCCACCAGTGATTTCGCTGCGGCGCCATTGGCCGAAGGGGGTGATGGATTCTTCACCTGTACCGTCGGCTTTGTCTTGGTGGAGGCCAACAACGGTGACCAGTTGGGGGGTGAAGCCGGCAAACCAGGCGGACACGTTCTTCTGGGAGGTTCCCGTCTTGCCAGCGATAGGCCGGAACTCACCGTGGGGGCCTTTGACAGCGGAGGCCGGTTTACCGGATCCTTCCGTCACTACTTTTTGCATGGCTTCCACGGCGCAACCCATGGTTCCTTGACTGATGACGGGTGTGCGGTTGGTGGGGCCGTTGTAGATGATTGTGTCATCAAGTTGGGCGACACTGCGCACAATGTGGGGGGTAATCCGTTGGCCTGCCCCTGCGATGGTGGCGTAGGCGGCGGTGAGGTCTAGGGGCCGCACGGAGGCGGTGCCAAGCACGTTGGCCGGGTTGTCGGCGATAAAGCCGGGCGAACCCTCGGCGGCTTCAGGGATACCTAACTGGTGGGCGATCTGGGCGGTTCGTTCCGGGCCAATCTCCATGTTGAGGGCCGCATACACGGAGTTGACGGAGTTGGCTGTCGCCATTTCCAGGGTGATGTCCCCGTAGCTGATGTTGCCGAAGTTTTGCGGGCCACGGTTGCCCTCGGTGGGGTAGCCGGGGATGACTGCCCTGCTGTTTCCGTTGAACCGCTGCTGTAAGGAGACGCCTTCTTCTAGGGCCCCGATGAGGGTGAAGGGCTTGAAGGTAGACCCGCCCTGGGCTCGCCCGTCGGTGGCGTAGTTGAAGTTTCGTTCCACAAAGTCTTTGCCACCGTAGAGGGTTTTGATTTCACCGTTGGTGGGGTCGATGGACACGAGGGCCATCTGTAGGTTGGGGCTGGCTGCGCCGTCGCCTTCGTGCGGAATGGAGTCGGCTACCACAACGGCTTGGTCTTGGAAGGGCTTGTGGATGGTGGTGGTGATCTTCAAGCCATGAGTTTCCAAAGATTCGGGGTTGTCGGCGTAGAGGCCGCCCTTGCGGGTCAGTTCGCGGACAACCTCGTTCATCAGGTAACCGGCCTGGCCGCCCTTGGAGTTGGCGAGGTCGGGCTTGGGCAGGTATTCGGGGAAGGCGGCCTCTGCAGCCTCGCCTTGGGTGATGAATCCGGCTTCCGTCATCCGTTTGATAGACCGGTCGAACCGGGCTTTAGCCTGGTCTTCGTTGACTGCCGGATCCCAACGGGTAGGCGACGGGATGATGCCAGACAGCATGGCCGCCTCGGAAATGGTCAAATCCTTGGCTGACTTGCCAAAATAGGCTTTCGATGCCGCCTCGATGCCGTAGGCGCCCCGCCCCCAATAAATGGTGTTGAGGTAGCCCTGGAGGATTTCTTCCTTGGACTGCGCCTGCGACACCTTCATGGCCAGGATGACCTCTTTAGCCTTACCTGCATAGGTGGTGGTGGAGTCGGTGTAGTAGCGCTCCACATATTGTTGCGTCAACGTGGAGGCACCCTGCCTGCTGCCGCCGCTCAGGTTGTTGACCAGGGCACGGACGATGCCTTTGGGGTCTATGCCTGAGTTGGTCCAGAAGGTTGAATCTTCCGATGCGACCACAGCGTTACCCACGTATTCGGGCAGGTCGCCGTAGGAGATTTTGATGCGTTTCTCTTTGGCCAGGGTGCCAATCTCTGTGACACCATCGTCGTAGTAGATGGTGGTCAACTGGTCGTTGACGGAGTCAAGGTTGTCAGGGATGGACGTGGTTGCCCAGGCGGCACCCACTAGCCCGCCAACCATCGCCACCACAGCGATGAAGGCTCCTAAAACCACTCTCCATGACGGTAACCATCGGCGGATGGGCCCTAAACCCTTGCGCGGATAGTTCCAGAGACGACGCTTCTTGCCCATCCTTCTACGGTAGGCGGTTGCGGGCAAAAGAGCGATTGTTTCCGGCCTTCATATTTGCAACGATTCGGATACTGGTTTACAGTGAAGCCCTGCCATGTATCGAGTCGATACATCTTGGAAGATACGTCGGACAGAAACATCGACGCAACCCATCGACAAACCCCATCGACGGCCCCACGGTCAACGACGGAACCCCACAGCAGCAACACCAGGACGGAGGATAGTGTGCGCAGCAGCAGAAGCACCGTGCTCGAAACTGCCATCCTCGGCCAGTTAGCCAGCACCCCCCTCCACGGGTACCAACTGCGCAAACTCCTGGCCATGCAACTCGGACCCTTCCGAGCCTTCAGTTATGGCACCCTCTACCCCGCCCTCAAAACGCTGCAAAACCGCGGACTCATCACCTCCACCGAAGTGACCCCCGCCGCTACGCGAGCAACCAGCATGGCAACAACAGCCCGCGCAGCCACCGGAAAACGCTCCCGCATCGTCTACGAATTGACCGACGCCGGACGTGACCACCTCCGCAACGAACTCGCCCAAGCAGGCCCAGCCGCCTGGGAAGACGACAACTTCGACATCCGCTTCGCCCTCTTCGGGCAAACGGACGCCGACACCCGCCTCCGCATCCTCGAAGGTCGGCGCACCCGGCTCACCGAACGCATGGAAGCGGCCCGCACCAACTGGGTATCCGCCGGACAACTCGGCGAATACCCCCTCGAGCTCCAACGTCACGGACTCGAACAAGTCGAACACGAAGTCTCGTGGCTCGACAAACTCATCACAACAGAACGGGAACGCGCCATCCGCGTCCCCTCCCACGAAATGAAGGAGCGAGGATGACCGCCATCCGCGTCGCCATCGTCGGCATCGGAAACTGTGCATCGTCCCTGGTACAGGGCGTGCAATACTACCGCGACGCCGACCCTGCCAGCACTGTCCCCGGACTCATGCACGTCCAGTTCGGCGACTACCACGTCCGTGACCTCGACTTTGTGGCCGCCTTCGACGTCGACGCCAAAAAGGTCGGCTTCGACCTAGCCGACGCCATCAACGCCTCCGAGAACAACACCATCAAAATCGCGGACGTGCCCCCCACCGGCGTCACCGTCCAGCGTGGCCACACCCTCGACGGCCTCGGCACCTACTACCAGGCCACCATCGAAGAATCCACCGCCGAACCCGTTGACGTGGTGCAGATCCTCAAAGACCGCCAGGTAGACGTACTCGTCTCCTACCTGCCCGTCGGCTCCGAAGAAGCAGACAAGTTCTACGCCCAATGCGCCATCGACGCAGGCGTCGGCTTCGTCAACGCCCTTCCCGTCTTCATCGCCTCCGACCCCGTGTGGGCCAAGAAGTTCGAAGACGCTGGCGTGCCCATCGTCGGCGACGACATCAAATCGCAGGTTGGTGCCACCATCACCCACCGCGTGCTGGCCCGTCTCTTCGAAGACCGCGGCGTCATCCTCGACCGCACCTACCAACTCAACGTGGGCGGCAACATGGACTTCAAAAACATGCTGCAGCGCGACCGCCTCGAATCCAAGAAGGTCTCCAAAACCCAGGCCGTCACCTCCAACCTGTCCGGCCCCCTGGCTGGCAAAAAGGATGACCGCAACGTCCACATCGGCCCCTCCGACTACGTTGCCTGGCTTGACGACCGCAAGTGGGCTTACGTCCGCCTCGAAGGCCGCGCCTTCGGTGAAGTGCCCCTCAACCTCGAATACAAGCTGGAAGTGTGGGACTCCCCCAACTCCGCTGGCATCATCATCGACGCCGTCCGTGCCTGCAAGATCGCTAAAGACCGCGGCATCGGTGGCCCCATCCTGTCGGCCTCGACCTACTTCATGAAGTCGCCGCCCGTCCAGATGGAAGACCAGCATGGCCGCGAACAACTCGAAGCCTTCATCCGAGGCGATGTAGAACGCTAAGCACGTGCCGAGGAGAATGGGACTCACCTTCCGGTGAGTCCCATTCTTCGCGTCATAGAAACAAAGGAGAACTCAGGTGGCTGTCATCAGTGACTTGCGGCGGATGCTGCAATCGTCGGGCTTCCGCAAACTTTTTTCCGTCCGCGTCCTGTCGCAGATGGGTGATGGACTCTTCCAGGCTGGCCTAGCAACGGTGCTTTTCTTCTCACCGGAACAGGCAGGGTCTGCCCCGGAGATTGCTGCCGG
>JAITCK010000133.1 GCA_031283115.1 Cellulomonadaceae bacterium
GAGGGCAGGCAGTGGCTGTGGGAGGTTGACGGCAAGCCGGTCTGCTGGGCGGGACACAGCAACCCGTCGTCCGGCGTCGCCGGTATCGCTAACGTCTTCACCCCGCGCGACCATCGCGGCCACGGATACGCCAGCGCCCTGGTCGCCCACCTCACCCAAACTTTGCATGACCAGGGCCTTCGCGTCATCCTCTACACGGACTTGGCTAACCCAGTCTCCAACGGCGTCTACCAGCGCATCGGCTACCAACCCATCGCCGACACTGCTGAAGTCCGCTTGACACCACCACCCCAAAACTGACGGCCGCTAGGGCGGGTGATCAGCCACCTGCTTCCAGTGGGCCGTGATTGTGGAGTGGGTGGCTGGGACGGGGCAGCACTTGCAGGCGCTTGCACGATGACGAATGTCGAGGATGTCGGGTCATCGGGCCGATGGGGCATAGGCTGAGGCGGTGGCGTATTCGAGGCTGGGGGCTGACTGGCAGGCAAACGGTGACGGTATTCGTTCGCGGCGGGCCGCGCGGGTCATCCTGCTTGATGCCGACCGCAGGGCAGACCAGGGGCCGCGGGTGCTGCTGGTGCGCGGGCATGAGGCCGATCAGCCGTCACGGTCATGGTGGTTCGCCGTCGGCGGCGGGATGGATGCAGGTGAGACGCCGCGTCAGGCCGCTATCCGTGAAGCCTGCGAAGAAACAGGCATCCTGCTTGATGACGCAGACCTGGTGGGTCCGGTGTTGACCCGCTTGGCTATCTTCGATTTTTACGCGGAAACTGTGCGGCAGGATGAAGAATTTTTCGCCGCCCGTGTGTCCCCGCGTGCCGTTACTACTGCCGGTTGGACGGACGTGGAACGTGAACTTCTTGACGAACTGGCCTGGCTGACGCCTGCCCAACTGCGCGCTCAGCCGCTCGAATACTTCCCCGAGAACCTGCCAGATGCCGTCGAAACTTTGCACTCGCAACTGTGCGGTGGAGGATGGGACGGCATCACCTGGCATTTAGGCGACCAAGACGACGACGCCGGGATTCGCGGTCAACGCGCTGAAGATTAGCGGGCAAGCAGAGCCAGGGTGGTGGACGCGAGGTTGGCCACGTCGTCAATGACGGCGACGGCTCCTGCGTGGGGCAGTTCGCCGGGAGCGGCGTAACCCCAGGTCACGCCCAGGGTGTCGATGGCGTGTTCGCGGGCGCCGATGACGTCGTGTTCGCGGTCGCCCACCATCAGGACGGGGCCGCCTGATGCAGCCTGCCCGCTCGCAGCCCGCCCAAGTGAGGCCAAGGCCGCAGCGATGACGTCGGCTTTGGTGGATCGGTGCTCGTCGAGGGGGGCTCCGAAAACCCCGTCAACCATGCCGCGTAGGTCGAACCGTTCCATGATGGGGTCGGCGAAAACTTGCGGCTTGGACGTGGCCACCAGCAGGGTGCAGCCTGCCTGGCGCAGGCGCTGCAACTGGTGGGGGATGCCAGGAAACACAGAGTTGTTCCACATGCCGTGCTCCCGGTATTCGGCCCGGTAGGCCGCCACAGCCTCGGCAATCCGGTCAGGTGGCACGCCGTGGGCTGGGAAAGAGTCGGTGATGGGTGGGCCGACAAAAGCCCGCAAGGCGTCGGCGTCTGGTGTGGGCAGGCTCAGGGCGGCAAAGGCGTGCGCCGCCGACGCCGTAATACCCGGCGCCGAATCCATGAGTGTCCCGTCAAGGTCAAGCAAAACAAGCGAATCCACGGCGCAATCCTATGCGACGGCTAGGGTGGGGGTATGACGTTTGTGGTTCCTGCCTTGACCTTTGGGCCGATGACAGTCAGGCCAGGGGGGGAGATTGCCTGCACCGTCATCGACAGGGTGAGGCGGACTGCTGGCGAGGGCGGTGGTGCTGTTGGCGGGGCTGGCGTCGTGTCGGGAGATCAGGGGGCGACGCGGGCCATCGTGCTTATTGACGGTGCGGGCGGGTCGGGTAAGTCGACGTTTGCGCGGCGGCTCGTTGACGCAATCAACGGTGACGAACGGGAAGACGGAAACATTGGCGACGGGGTTACCGGCGGCAGGGGGGACGGCGACGGTGGCAGCACTAGCGGAAGTCGCGTAGCCCACGCCTGCCTGGTCGCGGTGGATGATGTGTCCTGGTGGCTGCACCCCTTCAACTGGGCGGACGCCATGCTGGACGGCGTGGTGCGGCCCTGGCTGGCGGGTGGCGACGTGGATTACCGGCCACCCGGCTGGATTGACAAGGGCCGCGCAGGCTCGGTGACGGCGGTGGCATCGGCAGAAGCGGCGGTCAACATCCTGGTCATTGAGGGGATGGGGGCGGCCCGGCACGACTTGGCTGACCTGGCCTCCTGCATCATCTGGGTCAACACGGATCCGCACACCGCCCGCGAACGGCTTATCGCCCGCGACCTCGCTTTAGGCGTCAACGGCAGCAACCGCCAAGAGGTCGAAGCCTTCACCGACGAGTTCGACGCCCTCTTAGCCCCCTTCTACGCCGCCGAGAAACCCTGGCAGCGTGCAAACCTGGTCATTGATGGCGACACCCACCGCCCCGACGGACGCATCGACGTGGTTTTAGGTGACCGTTAGGCTGGGCGGGTGCGGCTTGTTTTCGAATCGGTGCTGGAATCGCATGTGCATGGGCGGGCGACTATTTTGTTGCTGAAGTTGCCTGACGATGAATCTGACCTCCTGACCGACCTGCCGATTTTGCGGGGCGGCTTCGGCAGCATCAAAGTGGACGCCACCATCGGCGACACCACCTGGCGCACCTCCGTCTTCCCTGACAAAGGCGTCTACCTGCTGCTCATCGCCCGAAAACTTGCCGCCCGCGAAGTCCTGGCCGTCGGCAACCCGGTCACCGTAACCCTGACTGTCGTCGCGGCCTAAGACCGTAGGCTTGCCTCATGCCCTGGAATCCTGGTTTTGATGACGGGCTGCAGGCTGCCGTGGCTTCGCCTACTGGCATGGCCTTGCCGTCAACCATCGCGGCGCCGCTGGCGCATGAGATTGAGATCAAGCGGTCGCGGTTTATCGCGCGGCTGGTTCCTGTGGGGTCGGTAGCCCAGGCTGAGGCCGAGATTGCTGCCGTGCGGAAGGCGGCCTGGGATGCCAACCACAACTGCACGGCCTTTATCGTCGGGCGGCAGGCTGAATGGCAGCGGTCGTCCGATGATGGGGAGCCGTCGGGCACGGCGGGCGTGCCCATGCTGGAAGTGCTGCGCCGCCGCAACCTCACCGACCTGATTGCCGTGGTGACCAGGTATTTTGGCGGGGTCATGCTGGGGGCTGGCGGGTTGGTTCGGGCCTATTCGACGGCGGTGTCGCAGGCTCTCGACGCTGCCGTCATCGTCCGGCGCGAATGGTTGACCGACGTGACCGTCGCCGTCCCCTATGACGAGGCCGGGCGGGTGGAGAACCTGCTGCGGGCCTGGGCTTCCGGGCATGGTGCCGCCTTCGGGGAGCCGGTGTATGCCGCGAATGCACAGTTCACGATGGCGGTTCCGCCTCATCTGGTCGATCAAGCCAAAGCCGACATTGCCGCCGCGACGGGTGGGCGCTGTCAGGTGGAGGTAGGCGAGCAGCACATCGTGGATATGCCATCCAGCAGGTGACAGGCAGGGATGATCGGTTTATCGAGCATGTGCCGGATCTGCATCATATGATCGTTATCTGTTACATCAGAAGGTTGGAGGGTAGGTGCGATGCCGAGGGCGACGAATAAAGAGGACTTGTTGACTGCTGCTGCGGGGCGGTGGGATGCCCTGTGGGGGTTGCTTGATGCGATTCCCGGCGGTGCAGAGGCGGTGGCCTTTGATTTCAGTGGGAATCCAAAACTGAAAGAGGCGCACTGGTTGCGCGATAAGAATGTGAGGGACGTTTTCGCGCACTTGTATGAATGGCAGCGGCTTCTTATCGACTGGGTGGCTGCGAATAGGGGAGATGGCTCGGTCACGCCGTTTTTGCCTCAGCCGTACACCTGGAAAACCTACGGCGACATGAACGTCAAGTTCTGGCGGAAGCATCACAGCACCACGTATGCGGAGGCAGAATCCCTGTTGCGCGGCAGCCACGCCCAGGTGTTGGCCCTCATCGACTCTTTCAGCGATGAAGACCTCTTCGAGAAAAAGCATTTTCCCTGGACGGGCACCAGCAACGTCGCCAGTTATTGCATTTCTGTCGCACCCAGTCACTATGACTGGGCAATCAAGAAAGTCAAGCAGTATCTCAATCAGACCCATCAGTAGTTGCTGGAGGGGAACCGAGGAGGCGGCTGCCCATCCGGTCGATGGTGCCGCCGATGTCGAGGTCGTCGGGCAGGATGGCGGCGAAGATGGAACCCAAGGTGCTGATGGAGGCTAAGGCGACGGCGATGTCGAGGTCGTCGCGGGTGATGCCGCCGTCATCGTTGGTACCGCTGTCACCGTTGGTAGCGTCGCCAGCAGTGTTGCTGCCGTTGCTGCTGGTGGCAGCGGCTCCTTCGCTGTCGTGACCCGTGTTTTTCGCGGCCTGAACGTCGGCGGCCAGGCGGGTCAAGGAGGCGCGGGCAGTGACGGCTAGGCGGGGGCGGGATTCCGGGTAACGCAGGGCGTACAGGTAGGCCTCCAGGGAGATGAGGCGCGCCGCTAACTCGTCGGGGGAATCAGACGGGCCGGTCCAGTTCTCCAGTCTTCCCCCCGCAGCCTCGATGTTGCTCTGGTTGAGGTCGGTGACCATCGTCAGGAAGAGGTCTTCTTTGGAGGTGAAGTGGGCGTACAGAGCGCCTTTGGTGTATCCGGCTTCTTTGGCGATGTCGGCGACGGAGGCGGCCTCGTAGCCGACTCGGGCGACGAGGCGAGCGCAGGCAGCGAGGAGGTCGGCGCGGGTGCGTTCGGCTTTGGTCGCGCGGTCGGCGGCGGCCCGGCTGACGCTGTGGGCAGCGTCGCTCAGGTCTCGCGTGATGTCTCGGGTGGCTTGGGCGAGTTCGTTGACGAGGTCTTGGCGGATTTCTGTGCTGGCGTCGGCGAGTCCTTCGCCGAGGGCGCGACGCAGGGCGGTCACGGCGTTTTTGAGGTCAGACCCGGGCGTGCTGGAGGGTTTCGCCATGTTTCTATCGTAGTGCATACCGAACGGTTTGCAAACCGTTCGGTATGTGTTAGCGTTCAGCCCCATACCGATCGGTACGTCTGCGCCGCATCCGTCATCACGACAGGAGTTCCACCCCATGCACACCCAGCCGCCCGCCGACCTTGTCCTCAACATTACCGGGCTATCCAAGCAGTTCGGCACGGGCGCGACTGCCGTCCAGGCCAACGACGGCGTCAACCTGGCCGTGCGCGCCGGACAGATTGTCTGCCTGCTGGGCCACAACGGCGCCGGAAAATCCACCCTGGTCAACCAGGTGGTCGGCATCGCCCTGCCCGACGCCGGAACCATCACCCTGGCCGGAATCGACGCCATCAAGCATCCCGCCCGCGCCCGCCAACTGGCCTCCGTCCAAGCCCAAGCCAACGTCCCCATCACCGGCCTGACCCCGCGTAAGGCTATTCAACTTGTCGCCCGGATGCGGGGCGCCTCCAAGCAGGCGGCCCAAGAGCGCGCCGACCACCTGCTGGCTGCCCTCGACCTAGGGCCGTGGGCCGACAAGTCCGCCGAAAAAGTTTCCGGTGGCGTCGCCCGCCTGACCGCTTTTGCTATGGCTGCCGCCTGGCCAGGCGCGCTCGTCGTCCTTGACGAGCCCACCAACGATGTCGACCCGATCCGCCGCCGCCTGCTCTGGCAGGAGATTCGCCGCCTGGCCGATGACGGGGCGGGCGTTCTGCTGGTCACCCACAACGTCCACGAAGCGGAGGCAGTCGTTGACCAGGTGGTCATCCTCGACCAGGGCCGCGTCGTCACTACCGGGACGCCCGCCGACCTCATTGCCGCGCAGGCGGGCGAGTCCCTGGAGGACGCCTACATCCGCCTTGTCGGGCCGAGCCAGGCCGACGATCTCGCCGCCGCCGCCTAACCGCCCCTCCCTGCCCTGTCCTGAACCAGCCCGCACGTCTCCATCGAACACGTTCCAAGGAAACAGCCATGACCACCTCGACTCTTACACCATCGGCCACCGCACCGTTGACCACCGCACCGTTGACGACCGCCGCATCGTCCCCGCTGGCCCGCATCGGCACGGCGACCCGGCAACTTGGCCTGGTCTTGCAATGGAACGTGAACCGGATGCGCAGTTGGCTGCCGTTGACCATCGTCGTGCAAGTGATGATGACCGTGCTCACCGTGCTCGGCTACGGGATGCTCATCGGCACCCCCACACCGCAGGCCGCCGTGTTCCTCGCCACCGGCGCCGTGACCGTGCAAATGCTGATGATGGGGCTGGTCATGGTCCCGCAGGCGGTGGGCCAGTCCAAAACGGAAGGGTCGCTGGCCTGGATGCGGACCTTGCCGGTTCCCCGGCTGGTGTTTTTCCTCGCGGACATGCTGACTTACGCCCTGCTTGCCCTACCGGGAACTGTGCTCGCGCTGGTGGTGGGCGCCTGGCATTACGGCATCAGCCTGTCGGTCAGTGTGTGGGCGCTGCCGGCGGCCCTGCTCGTCGCCCTCATTTCGACGTCTGTCGGTTATGCGTTGGCCATGCTGTTGCCGCCGTTGGTCGCTGGGCTGATTAGTCAGGTGCTGGTGTTTGTGGTGCTCATGTTCTCGCCCGTGTCCTTCCCGGCCGCCAACCTGCCCGGCTGGCTGGCCGTCGTCCACGAGTGGCTGCCCATCGCCTCCATGGCTGACCTGATGCGCGCCACCCTGGCCAGCGACACCTTCACCATGTCCCTGCGGGCCGGTTTAGTCCTGGCCGCCTGGACAGTCCTCGCCGTCATCGGGGCCATTCGCGTGCTGTCCCGGCGTGTGTGACGTGTGAGCCTAGCGGGCCTGTCACTGTTTTGTCGTTGTTCATTTATTCAACTCATAGGACGACAAGGTTTTAGCCTTGCACCGTAGTGTGTTGCCGGGTTGCTCATCGTGTAGAGTTGTCGTTGTGACTTTAGTTAGGGCTTACGATGACAACTAAGACTCTTCAGCGTGGACGTCGAGGGCGCCCGTCTCGGGACGCTGTTTTTGCCCGGTTTGCTGCTGCCATCGGTGAACTAGCCAACTATGGCGGTCTCCCCAAGCCCTATGAGGCTAAGAAGTTGTGGGATGACTTGTGGGCGCTTGAAGCTCACCACTCCACCGCTATCGAAGGCAACACGCTGGTTTTACGTCAGGTGGAGAAACTGCTGCACGAGGGCCGGGCCGTGGGTTCGAAAGAGATTCGTGAGTACATGGAGGTACTCGGCTACGCAGACGCGGCAACATGGGTGTACAAGCAGGCCGTCGCCCCGGATGAGTGGGAGCATGATGGCCTGGTCTCCTTGACCGAAGTGCGGCGGATTCACACGCTGGCGATGAAAAAGGTGTGGGAGGTTGCTCCGCATCCTGACGCCTACGACACCGAAGAGCCGGGCTCGTTTCGACACCATGAAATCATGCCGTTCAGCGGCGGTATGCAACCCCCAACCTTCCCGCTTGTACCCGCTGAAATCTCGGCCTGGGTGGATGAAGCCAACGCCTTAGGGCAAAGGTTGCGCCATGCGGAGATGCCGGTCAGCGAGGTTCCTGAGGCGCTCGCCCGCCTCCATCGGAGGTTCGAGTGGATTCACCCCTTCATTGACGGTAATGGCAGGACGGGGCGGCTTGTTCTCAACCTGCTGCTAGTGCGGCTTGGCTGGCCGCCTGCGATTATCCTCAAAGAGCAGCGCAAACGTTACCTCTCGTCACTCGACCGGGCCGACAATGGAGACTTCGGCCCACTGGCGGAGATTATCGCCCGATGCGTGGTCGACTCTTTACATCGCCTGATTCCCAACATAGCGGGGCCAGTCAAGTATGTTCCCCTGGAATCCCTGGCAGATGGCGAGTTGTCTATTGCAGCGCTTCGGCAGGCCGCCACCCGGGGGCGCCTCGATGCGGTACTTGGCGCCGACGGCCACTACCGCTCGTCACGGGCCGCAGTGGACGAGTACAAACAGTCCCGACAGCACACTGGTGGCAAGGCGCACATGGCATAAGCAGGTTGGGGAGGCGTTGCAGGGGCTTGGCTACCGACTGCGTGCCGAAACCTTCGGGGTGAGGGCCTGTCAATTTTTCTGTGTGGCAGATTCTTGGTGCTGGAGGCTGAGGCGTGTTTCTCGATAGGAGGAACGTGCCTTTTCTTCTGCCCTGTTGAGTGAGGTCATGGCTTCAGCCTGAAAGTTCTCAAAGTGACCTACATCACTTTTTGTGGGTATTGGATGGAAATCTGGCGTTATCCAGCGCTACCGAACACCTCAGAAAACCGCAGCAAAAGCCCAGTAAAACTGCCGATAAAGCGGTGTTGACCTGGCAGTAGGCCCATCGGCCATCAGCGGGCATGGGCAATCAGGGGGCATTGGCGGGTAAAAAATATGCAATGTTTGCTTTTGGGGGTGACGGAAAACGATTTACACGAGTAGCGTGGAAGCGCCGACACGTGGACGCCTGCCCGCAGCGGACATCTGCACGTCGGTAGCGAAAATCAGTGAACACAAGCGGCACGCACCTCCCGGTGTACGCGGCAATCGTGGCGACGGTTTACCGCGAGGCCGGTTCGCTGACATGCTGAACTGTGGAAGGTACTCACCCCACCAAAACAGGGAAGCAAGAAAGAAAGCAAGAAATGAGGATCCTCGCAACACCCCGAAGGGTTTGAGGAGCCCCGTGACGGCGCCGTGTGGGCCTGTGACAGCCCCACAGCCGAGGCGTTCGCTGCGGAAACTGCACGGCGGGGGCTGGCACTGACCGCCAGCCCCCGCACAGTTCCCGCCCCGCCCTTCGTAAACGGTTCGCTTTTGCTGCCCGACGCCGCATACTCACGTTTGCGCTTCGACTGCGGCCAACGCATAGGCTGGTCACATGTCCGACGACGCGACCCCGGCAGACCTCGCTCCCACACCACACACAAACGGGTCAAAAACCCCACCAGCAGCAGACACAGCCCCAGATGCTGTACGGGACGGTGCATCGGGAACAGCCCGGGACAAACGAACCTTCCGCAACTTCCCGGTAAGTTTTGTGCGCCGCACCGACCGCCTGTCCGTAGGCCAACAACGCGCCTGGGACAACTACAGTCAGGCCTACCTACTCGACTTCCCACGCGGCCTAGCCGCCACCTCCGTTGACCCGAACTGGACCCTCAACCCGGCAGATGTTTACGGACGCACCGCCCCCCTCACCATCGAAGTGGGCAGTGGGCGCGGAGAAAACATTGTCGCCGCCGCAGCCTCCCACCCTGACCGGGATTTCCTCGCCCTAGAGGTGTACATTCCCGGCCTAGCCCGCACCATGCTGCGCGCCCAACACGCCGTGGCCGCCCGCGACGAACATGCCACGGGTGCGGAAGCCTCCCCGTGGGCCGCCGCTGAACCTGGACACCCCACCCTCACCAACCTGCGCGTAGCCGAAGTGGACGCCGTGGAACTGCTCGACACCGCCATCGAACCAGGAACCCTCGACCAACTGTGGGTGTTCTTCCCCGACCCCTGGCCTAAAAAACGCCACCACAAGCGCCGCATCGTCAACCCTAGATTCGCCGACGCAGCCGCCAAAGCCCTACGGCCTGGCGGAACCTGGCGGCTGGCAACCGACTGGGCTCAATACGCCGCCTGGATGGTCGACGCTATTGAAGGGTCAGTCGAAGATTCCGAAGAGCCAGACTGGACGCCCCACCCGGCCTTCCGTAACGTTCACGGGCCGCGCGCCCACGCCCCACGATTCGACGGCCGTGTGCTCACCGCCTTCGAAAGCCGAGGCATCGACGCTGGACGTGACATCGCCGACCTCGAATACGTGCGCTTGTAATGTCACCCCAGCCGGTATCTGATCGCACGCAGGCGCGCGCGGAGTAGGCTCAGAGGTTATGAGCGACAAGCGTGTAGCACTGGCAACCTGTACGGATGTTCACGGCCTAGCCGCCGACGACCAACCGCTAGTGCCAGAACTCGCCAAACTAGGTATCACCGCCGAACCTGTGGTGTGGAACAACCCGGAGGTCGACTGGACCAGTTACGACCTCACCGTCATCCGGTCTACCTGGGATTACGCCACCCAGCAGGAAGAGTTCATTCAGTGGGCGCAGTCGGTTCCCCACCTGGCCAACCCGGCCTCCGTCATCGCCTGGGACACCGACCGCCGCTACCTCATGGAGTTGGAGAAGGCCGGAATTCCTGTCATTCCCACCATCTGGCTTGAGCCGTCACACCACCTGTCCAAGCGGGCCATTCACTCGCGGATGCCCGCCTTCGGGGATTTTGTTGTCAAACCTGTCGTGTCGGCGGGCGCGAAAGACATTGCCCGCTACCAGCCTATTTCCGCCCAATCCCGGTCCAAGGCGATCACGCACACGCAGCGCCTGCTCGACTCTGACCGTTGGGTGATGATTCAGCCCTACGTCACCTCCATCGACACTGACGGCGAAACCTGCATGACCTTTGTTGACGGCCAGTTCTGCCATGCGGTGCGCCGTCACGCCCTGCTGGGCGGCAACATGCATCAGACTCTCGGCCTCACCTTGTACCCCAACAATTCGACCCGGTCTGTGGAGGCCACGCCCGAACAGATTGACGTGGCCCAGCGGGCCTTAGCGTTAGCCAAGGAAGCCACGGGCGAAAGCGAAGACTTCCTGTACGCCCGCGTTGACCTGGTCAAAGGTGAGGAAGGCCCCCTGGTGATTGAGATCGAACTCACCGAACCTTCCCTGTGGATGCGGTATTCCGGTGGCGCCCCCACCTTGAAACGGTTGACGCAGTCCATCGCCCGCCGGGTTGGCGTTCCCGTGGACGCGGCAGCCTGATGCCATCTCGCCCCCGCACGTTAGCGATTGCGCTGACCGTGCTGGGTGCCGTCGGCCTGGTTGCTTCGCTGTCCCTGGCTGTTGACGGCTGGCGGGCGCTTGTTGCCGCCGCTGACGGCGTCACCGACCACGTGCTGGCCTGCTCTATTGACGAGACTTTGGATTGCGCCCCGGCTATGGCCTTGTGGCAGGCGCAGATTCTCGGCTTCCCCAACGCCTACCTGGGCGTCGGCGCTTTTTCCGTGATGGTGACCAGCGGGGTGGCCATGCTTGCTGCAGCCCCTCAGCAGCTGGCCCGATGGTTTCGCCTGGCCCTGCTGGCCGGATCGGGTCTGGGGCAGGTGCTGGTGCTTTTCCTCATGGCCACCACTTTCACGCAACTTCCGGCCCTCTGCCCCTGGTGTACCGTCATCTGGATTGTCATGTGGCCTCTGTTGTGGCTACAAGTGGTTGACGCCGTTGCTGACGCAGGTTCGCTGGTAGTGCCCGATGGTCTGGCCCGGTTGGTGGGCCGTGAACGTTGGCTGCTTCTGGCTATCGGCTACGTCCTGGCTGCCGCCGTCGGATTGGCCGTCATGGGGCCGCGCGTCCTGTAACGGGATGCAGGCTTTCTCTCCCTGCGGCAGGTGCCTGCCGCCGTGTCTTGACATTCCCCCCCCCCATCCGGGCCTAAACTGCCCGGATGATGACGACGGCACGGTTCGCAACGCAGTCTCACCCTATTGAGATTCGCGGCCTGGTCAAACGGTTCGGGTCCACCACGGCCTTGAACGGCCTTGATCTGACGGTGGGGCACGGCGAGGTGGCCGGGTTTTTGGGGCCTAACGGGGCTGGTAAGTCCACCACCATCCGTGTGCTGCTGGGCTTGCTGCGGCCCGACGGCGGCCAGGCGCGGCTTTTTGGCGGTGACCCTTGGAGGGATGCCGTGACCCTCCACCGCCGCCTGGCTTACGTGCCCGGTGACGTGTCCCTGTGGCCCAACCTGACCGGTGGGGAGGCCATCGACCTGCTGGCTCGTCTGCGCGGGGGAGTAGACCTGGCCCGCAAACGCGACCTGTTGGATCGGTTTGACCTGGACCCCAGCAAAAAGGCCCGCACCTACTCCAAGGGCAACCGGCAGAAGGTGGCCCTGGTCGCGGCCTTCGCCTCCGACGTGGATCTCTTCATTCTGGACGAGCCAACATCGGGCCTGGACCCCCTCATGGAGGCCGTCTTCACCGACTACCTGCGCGACCTCAAAGCCCAAGGGGCGTCAGTCCTGCTCAGTTCCCACATCCTCAGCGAAGTGGAGAAGGTCTGCGACACCGTGACCATCATCCGCAAGGGCGTCGCCGTCGAACACGGCACCCTGGACGAGGTGCACGCCGCCCATCCCGGCGTCGCCACCCTGGAAGAGATTTTCTTGGGCCAGTACGCGGGTGAGCCAGAGTGAGCGGGACTTCTTCGGCGCGGGTTTCGCTGGCGCCGACATCGTCGTCGGGCGCTTCGCTGACCAGGGCATCCTCGCTGACCGGAACCGCCGCCCTCCTCCGCTTCAACCTCCGCCGTGACCGGATCCGCATCGGCGTGTGGACCCTGTCGATCGGCGTCATGTACCTCTACTGCGTGGTCGCCCTGGGCGGCATGTTCGGTACGGCGGAGGCTCAGCAGCAGCGGGCGGCCCTGATGTCCACTCCGGCGTCGGTGCTTTTGGCCGGGCCGGGTTACGGGCTGGACCACTACACGCTGGGCCCCATCATGGCCAACGAGTTGCTGCTCTGGTTCATCGTTGCCGTCGGCATCATGTCCATTCTTCAGGTGGTGCGCCTGACGCGGGCCGAAGAGGAATCGGGCCGGTCAGAGTTGATTCGCGCGGGCGCGGTGGGCCGCCATGCCCCCTCTGTCGCCGCAGCCCTGACCGTGGTGGTGGCCAATGTCATCATCGCGGTCGTGAGTTGTGCCGCCCTGGTAGGCGGTGGGTTGGCGGCGGGGGAGTCGCTGGCCTACGTGGCCGCTGTGGCCCTGGGATCGCTGGTCTTTGGTGCTGTCGCCTTGGTGACGGCGCAGGTCACCGAGCATGGGCGCGGAGCCTCCGGCATGGCCATTGCCGCCCTCATGGTCGCGGTGGCGGTGCGGGGCGCCGGAGATGTTGAGGGACTGAGCCGCACCCCGTCGCAGCATGGGTCGCCGCTGAGTTGGTTTTCCCCGATTGGTTGGATGCAGCAGACGCGGCTCTACGTGGACCTGCGGGTTTGGCCTTTGGCCTTGCCGGTCGCGCTCATTGCCGTGTTGGTGGGAGTCTCAGCCCTACTGGCTGGCCGTCGTGACTTCGGGGCTGGCCTTATCGCCGTCAAACCGGGCCGGGCCGACGCGGGTCAGTGCCTGCGGTCGCCGCTGGCGGTGACCTGGCGACAGCAGCGGTCCATGACCCTGTGGTGGGCCTTTGGGTTCGCGCTCATGTTCGCCGCATCGGGCACCTACATCGACTCCATCGGCTCCATGATGCGCGACATGATCGCCCAGAACCCGGCCGTGGGAAACATCTTCAACGCCCACGACATCACCGGGTCCTTTGTCGGTGTGCTGCTCCTTTTGGGGGCGGTGACCGCTGCGGCCTACGGCATGTCCGCCCTGGGCCGGGCGCGGGCGGAAGAATCCGCAGGCCGGGCCGAATACCTGCTGGCCACGCCCATCTCCCGTGCCCGTTGGCTGGCTGCCCAGATGGCAGTGCCCGTCACCGGGGCTGCCGCCCTCATGGTGCTGGCCGGGGTGACCACCTGGGCCGGGGCAGTGTCCTCCGGTGTGACGGACCCTGGCCTGGGCGACTACCTCCTCGCCTCCCTGACCTGGTTGCCCGCTGTGGCCGTGGTGCTCGGGTGTGTTGCGGCCCTCTACGGCTGGGCACCCCGCCTCATGCCAGTGGGCTGGGCCTTTGTCGCCTGGGGGGTCTTTGCTGGGATTTTCGGCCAGGCCATGAACCTGCCCGGCTGGGCGCTCGGTATGTCGCCCTTCCACTGGGTGCCCAACACCATGATGACCGGGGCACACCATTACTGGCCGGTGGCCTGGCTGACGGTCATTGCTGTAGCCCTGTTCGTGGCGGCTTTCGTGGGGTTCAGGCGTCGCAATATTCCTGTCGCCTGACCGACACGCGATCTGTCGGCGGGGAATGTCCGATGGGGCGTCTA
The DNA here is from genome assembly GCA_031283115.1 of Cellulomonadaceae bacterium. Taxonomy (GTDB): domain Bacteria; phylum Actinomycetota; class Actinomycetes; order Actinomycetales; family Cellulomonadaceae; genus Xylanimonas. Next base: position 14,029 of record JAITCK010000133.1, read on the forward strand.
CTATCTGCCGGGTGAACAACGTGGCGGAAACCCTCAACGCATCCGAGACCCCCCAAGGCCCGGCCTTCCGATACACCCCGGCCCTGGCCGAGCAGATCGAGTTGCGCTGGCAAGACCGCTGGGAGGAACGCGGCACCTTCTACGCCGCCAACCCCGGCGACGGCTCCGACGCCGCAGTGGGCGGCGGCCTGGCCGGACCGGCTGGTGCTGCTGCGTCGGGTGCCCCCTTCTTCATCATGGACATGTTTCCCTACCCGTCGGGCGCGGGCCTACACGTGGGCCACCCGCTGGGCTACATTGCCACGGACGTGGTGGGCCGCTTCCGTCGCATGTGCGGTGACAACGTGCTACACGCCCTGGGCTATGACGCCTTTGGCCTGCCCGCCGAGCAGTATGCCGTGCAGACGGGCCAGCACCCGCGCGTGACCACGGAAGAAAACATTGCGACGATGGCCCGCCAACTGCGCCGCATGGGCTTAGGCCACGACCCCCGCCGCTCTTTCGCCACCATCGACCCCGATTATGTCCGATGGACCCAATGGATTTTCCTGCAAATCTTCGACTCCTGGTACGACGACAACGCCGCCTGGACGGACACGACGGGGGCGGCCCGCGTCGGCAAGGCCCGTCGTATCGCTGACTTGCGTACCGAACTTGCCTCCGGTGCCCGTGACGTTCCTGGTCACGACGGCGACAATGCGGGAGGTGCCGTCTGGGCTGCCTTGACCGCCGACCAGCAGCGGGACGTCATCGACGGTCAACGCCTGGCCTACGTCGACAACTCGCCCGTCAACTGGTGTCCCGGCTTGGGAACCGTCCTGGCCAACGAGGAAGTCACCAACGACGGGCGCTCGGAGCGCGGCAACTTCCCTGTTTTCACTCAGGCCCTGCGCCAATGGAAGATGCGCATCACCGCCTTTGCCGACCGTCTCACCGATGACCTAGACCTCATCGACTGGCCGGAGCCGGTCAAGTTGATGCAACGCAACTGGATTGGCCGGTCCACGGGCGCCACCGTCTCCTTCCATGTGGTGGGTAACGACGCCTCCGATGCGTCGGCTGGTGGCGAATTTGTTGAAGTGTTCACCACCCGCCCCGACACCCTTTTTGGCGCCACCTTTATGGTGGTGGCCCCCGAACACCCCCTGCTGGACGAGGTGCCCGCCGAATGGCCGGAAGGCACCCGGGCTGCCTGGACGGGCGGACACAAAACCCCGCTGGCAGCCGTGGCCGACTACCGGGCCAAAGCTGCCGCGAAAACGTCTGACCAGCGCACCGACGACGCCACCGCTAAGACGGGCGTGTTCAGCGGCCACCTGGCCGTCAACCCCATCACCGGCGCCTACATTCCCGTGTTCACCGCCGACTACGTGCTCATGGATTACGGCACGGGCGCCATCATGGCCGTGCCTGGCGGCGACGACCGCGACTTCGACTTCGCTGCCGCCTACGACCTGCCCGTCATCTACACCGTTTTGCCCGACCCGTCCGCCCCGGGCGGCGGCCTGCCCGCCGGTTTTGAGGGCGCCTACACGGCCGACGGCGTTGTCGTCCATTCCCCGGCCTCCGCCCAGGTGCAAGAGGACGTTGACCACATTTACGGGCCTGCCGCCCCCGCCGACGCTCCCGTCCTCAACGGTATGGCCGTCGCCGAGGCCAAGGCCGCCATGATTGACTGGCTGGAAGCTCACAACCTGGGCGAAGGAGCCGTCACCTACCGGCTGCGGGACTGGCTTTTCAGCCGTCAACGCTACTGGGGTGAGCCCTTCCCCATCGTCTGGGATGCGGGCGACCGTCCGGTCGCCCTTCCCGCCGCCATGCTGCCCGTCGACCTGCCTGACGTGCCCGACTACGCCCCCCGCACCTTCGAACCCACCGACGCAGGCTCGGAACCGGAAGCCCCCCTGGGGCGAAACCCGGAATGGGTTACCGTGACGTTGGATTTGGGTGACGGCCCCCAGCAGTATCGCCGTGACACCAACACCATGCCCAACTGGGCAGGGTCTTGCTGGTACTACCTGCGCTACCTGAACCCCACCTGGGCACCTGCTGACGCTGACGCGCCCGTTGTCCCTGCTGACTTGGATGCTTACTGGATGGGTCCGCGCCATAATGCGACCTCTGGGCCTGCTGGCGGCGTAGACCTCTACGTGGGCGGCGTCGAACACGCGGTGTTGCACCTGCTCTACGCCCGCTTCTGGCACAAAGTCCTCTTTGACCTGGGCTACACGGCTGCCATGGAGCCCTTTGGCAAACTCTTCAACCAGGGCTACATTCAGGCCTACGCCTTCACCGACGCCCGCGGCGCCTACGTGCCCGCCGCCGACGTGACCGGCGACGAACAAGACGGCTTCACCTACGCTGGGGAACCTGTCAGCCGCGAATACGGCAAGATGGGCAAGTCCTTGAAAAACGTGGTCACCCCCGACGAGATGTACGCCAACTATGGCGCCGACACCTTCCGCGTCTACGAAATGTCTATGGGGCCACTAGACCTGTCCCGTCCCTGGAACACCCGCGACGTCATCGGCTCGCAGCGCTTTTTGCAACGCCTGTGGCGCAACGCCGTCGACGAGGAAACCGGGGCCGTCACCGTCGTCGATGCCCCCGCCGCCCCCGACACCCTGCGGGCCGTTCACCGGGCCATCGCCGATCTCACCGCCGAAACGGAGGGGATGCGGCCCAACACGGCCATCGCCAAACTCATCACCCTCAACAACCACTTGACCGGCCTGGATGCTGTTCCGCGCGAAGCTATCGAGCCGCTGGTGTTGATGACGGCCCCCATCGCCCCCCACATTGCTGAAGAGTTGTGGGAAAAGTTGGGGCACGATGAGTCCCTGGCCCGCCAGCCCTGGCCAGTTGCAGACGCTGCCTTCCTGGTGGAAGACACGGTCACCTGCATCGTCCAAGTCCAAGGCAAAGTCCGGGGCCGCCTGGAAGTCCCCCCCAGCATCAGCGACGCCGATCTGGAAGCCGCCGCCCTAGCCGACCCGGCCGTCATCAAGTTCATTGACGGTCAACCGGTTCGCAAGGTTATTGTGCGTGCCCCCAAACTCGTCAACATTGTCGTGTGAGCATTGCCCCGCCGTCAGATACGCGGGGGGTTGAGTGGGGTTGTGAATCGGCCTAGTTGTGCCCAACCACCGGGTGGCGGGAGTTTTTCGGCGTCGGATGCGCGGGGGAGGGACGCTGGGTGTGTTCGGACTACCGCCGACGCCCGGACACGGGTACTCTCTCGCGGGAGTAACTGAGCCTGGCTGGTGCGCGCGGCGTACCGGGCGGGCCCGAGTCAAGGAGCGAGATGACGCAGCCGGTTGCCGCAACAGCGGCAGATACGGGACAAACCCAGCGCAGCGACGAGGAGATTATTGCCTCCATCGGTGCCTACGAGTACGGATGGCATGACTCTGACGCTGCCGGTGCCGCCGCCAAGCGCGGCCTGGACGCCGACGTGGTGCGGGAGATTAGCGCGCTGAAAAGCGAGCCGGACTGGATGCTGGACTTCCGCCTGCGGGCTCTGGGCTTGTTCGATAAAAAGCCCATGCCCAACTGGGGGGCCGACCTGACCGGCATCGACTTCGACTCCATCAAATACTTTGTCCGCTCCACGGAGAAGCAGGCTGCCTCCTGGGATGACCTGCCCGAGGACATCAAGAGCACCTACGACCGCCTGGGTATTCCCGAGGCGGAGAAGCAGCGGCTGGTGGCCGGTGTGGCCGCCCAATACGAGTCTGAGGTGGTCTACCACCAGATTCGAGAAGACCTGGAAAAGCAGGGTGTCATCTTTCTGGACACTGACACGGCCCTGCGTGAGCACCCGGACCTTTTCCGCGAATACTTCGGCACCGTCATCCCTGCCGGTGACAACAAGTTTGCAGCCCTCAACTCGGCCGTCTGGTCGGGTGGGTCTTTCGTCTACGTGCCTCCCGGCGTCCATGTGGAAATCCCGCTCCAGGCCTACTTCCGCATCAACACGGAAAACATGGGCCAGTTTGAGCGGACCCTCATCATTGCCGACGAAGGCTCTTACGTGCACTATGTGGAAGGTTGCACCGCGCCCATCTACTCGACCGACTCCCTCCACTCGGCGGTGGTCGAAATCATCGTCAAAAAGAACGCCCGCGTCCGCTACACCACCATCCAAAACTGGTCCAACAACGTCTACAACCTCGTCACCAAGCGGGCCACCGCCGCCGAAGGCGCAACCATGGAATGGGTGGACGGCAACATCGGGTCCAAGGTGACCATGAAATACCCGGCCATCTGGCTCCTGGGTGAGCACGCCCGCGGCGAAACCCTGTCCATCGCTTTTGCCGGCGAAGGCCAGCACCAGGATGCGGGCGCCAAAATGGTGCACGCCGCCCCCCGCACGTCGTCATCCATCGTCAGCAAGTCTGTGGCCCGAGGCGGTGGTCGCACCAGTTACCGTGGCCTAGTCCAGGTGCAAGAAGGGGCTAAAGGCTCAGCGTCCAACGTGTTGTGTGACGCCCTGCTGGTGGATCAAATCTCCCGGTCTGACACCTACCCCTACGTTGATGTGCGCGAAGACGACGTGTCTATGGGCCACG
>JAITCK010000134.1 GCA_031283115.1 Cellulomonadaceae bacterium
ACGATAGCGACCAGCATGTTAAGCAGCCAGACGGGCAGACCGGACGCGATAGCGAACTCTTCATCGTTGCTCACCGCAAACAGGGCCGACCGCAGGCCGATACCAACAGCCCCGATAATGGCGCACAGCACCACCGTAGTGATGATGTCGGTGGCAGACACCGACGAAATCGACCCGAACAGGTAGGCCATCAGGTTGCCGGACGTACCCCCGGCAATACCAATAATGAGTACACCACCAGCGATACCGCCATAAAACATGAGGGCTAAGGCCAGGTCGCCAGAGGTTTTTCCGCGCCGCCGCACCACCTCAATAAGCACCGACCCGATAATGGCGGTGATGACGGCACCAGGGACAGTGAGCACGTCGTTGGGGCGTAGGCCCATGGCCGTGCCCACCAGGAAACCGAGGGCCACGCCGGTCAAGGCAATGTGGCCCACCCCGTCACCCAGCAGGGACAGACGGCGTTGCACCAGGTAGGTACCGACGATGGGGGCGCAGGCGCCAACCAGGACGGCGGCAATGAGGGCCCGCTGCATGAGAGGGTCGGTGAGCATCATGGTGAGGTTGGCAATCATGCGCTGACCTCCTCGCTGCTGCTGGCTGGTGAGGTGTCATGGTCTGCTGCGGCGCTGCTGGTTGCTGCGGCGCTGTGGTCGCCTGCGTGGTCGTGGGCGTAACCGGTGGGCGGTCGATGGGGTGCCGTATGGTCGGTGAGGGCGGTGACCGGCTCGTGGAGGCCGGTGAAGCCGATTTCGCTGACCTGGTCGGGGCTTTCGTGGGGGTGAACGTGGTCGTGGTCGGCGTGGGCGTGCTCGCCGGTGGCGGCCGGTGGCGGGCCGTCATGGACGACGCGACCATGCCGCAACACGACCGCCCGCGTGATCAGGGGGGCCAGGTCGCCGAGTTCATGCAAGACGACGACAACCGTCATACCGTCGGCAATGAGCCGGGCCAACGTGGCCGCGAACTGCCGTTGCGAGGGGGCATCCACGCCGGATACCGGCTCGTCAAGGATGAGCAGGTGGGGCTGGCGCACCAGGGCGCGGGCGATAAGAACGCGCTGCTGTTGGCCGCCCGACAGGTGGGTGGTGGCGGCGTGAACCCGGTCGGCCAAGTCAACCTGGGCTAGGGCGTCACGAACCAACCCCTTCCAGCCGCGCGGCAGGCTCAGCCGTCCCGGCCGCAGCAGGCCAGAGGCGACCACTTCCTCAGCGGTGGCGGGCAGGCCACCCGAGGCGGCGATCCGCTGGGGCACGTAACCGATAGCAGCCGGGCCGGGCGTGCGCACGGAGCCTGCCGTGGGCGTCAGTGCGCCGATGAGGGTGCGGATGAGGGTGGACTTGCCGGATCCGTTGGCCCCCATGATGGCGACCACTTCGCCGGGGTGGACGTCCAGGTCGATGCCGCGCAGCACCAGGGATGAGCCGAGGCGAACCTGGACGCCCCGCACTTCAAGGACAGGGTTCACAGGGCAATCCTCCCAAACTGAGAATCATTGTCAAACGGTTGACCTGATTATTGGGTGTTGAGGCCGGCAGTGAGGGCAGCCAGGTTGGCTCGCATTAGGGAGAAGTAGTCGTCACCGTTGTCGATGCCCTGCTGGGTGAGGCCCTCCAGGGTGTCCAGCACGGCTGTGCCCACGCCCAGGTCGGAGGCGAGGGTGTCGACCAGGCGGGGGGAGACCAGGGTTTCAGAGAAGATGGTGGTGACGTTGTTGGCGCGGACGATGTCGCCGATCTCCCGCAGGCGGGCGGGGGAGGCTTCGATGTCATGGTCGAGGCCGGTGATGCCCACCTGTTCCAGGCCGTAGCGTTGGGCCAGGTAGCCGAAGGCGGTGTGGTTGGTGACGAGTTTGGCGCCAGCGAAGGGGGCTAGGCCGTCAGCGAACTCGCGGTCGAGTTGGGTCAGTTGGTCGACCAGACTGGCGGCATTGGCCTGGAAGGTGTCGGCGTTGGCCGGGTCGGCGTCAGCCATAGCGTCGGCGATGGGTTGGGCCAGTTGGGCCAGCAGGGTGGGGTCCAGCCAGAAGTGGGGGTCGTAGCCGCCCATCTCGGCGTGGTCGAGGGAGTGGCTGTCGTCGCTGTCGTGGTCGTGATCATCCGACTCGTCGCTGTGTGAATAGCTGTCCGATGCGCTGTCGTGGCTGTGGTCGTCAGCGTCATCGTGCGAATGGTCATCGGAGTCATGGTTGTGACTGTGACTGTCCGACTCGCTGTCGTGGTCGTGGTCATGGTCGTGGCCTTGGTCGCCGGTGACGGAGGCGGGGAGCAGGGTGACGATGTCGGCGGCGTCGACGACGCGCTGGGGCTGGCGGGCTTCGATGGCTTCGTCGACGGCGGTGGCGAAACCGGTCAGGGTGACCACCACGTCGGCGTCGCCCACCTGACGGGTTTGGGCTAGGGATAACTCCAGGTGGTGGGGGTCGGCGGCGGGCGGGGTGAGGTTGCTGATGTCGGCCAGGTTGCCGCCCACCTGCTGGGCGACAAACTGTAGGGGGTAAAAGGAGGTGACGACGGTCAGGGGGGTGCTGGCGTTGTCGCTGCTGGTGTCGGTGGTGGGGGCGGAGCAGGCGGCAAGGAGCAGGGCGGTGGCGGGGAGGGCCGCGAGCAGGGCGGCGCGACGGTGGCGGGTCAACATGAGAATCATTCTCGTTAGAAATGAGAATCATTGTCAACTGGCGAGTCGCGTCGTGACACCACCACAGGTCGAAACGCGACGCGGCGGCCCCTTCCCCCAGGCCAGGCCCAGACAGTGCAACACTAGGCGCCATGCCGCACACGCCGACCTCCCCGCCCGCGCCACCGCAGCCGGGAGAGCAAGCCGCAGCGCAAACAACAGCGCCACCCGCGCCTCAGCCAGCACCCCAACCTGCCGTGCCGCGTCGGGCCTGGTTTGCCCTGGCCGTGCTGCTGGTGGGCGTGTTCATGTCCATGCTGGATTCCACCATCGTCAACGTTGCCCTACCCACCATCCGCACCGACCTACACGGCGGCGAATCCACCCTGGCCTGGGTTATCAGCGGCTACGCCCTGGCCTTCGGCCTAGCCCTTATCCCGGCAGGCCGCATCGGAGACCGTTACGGCCACTACACCATTTTCATTGTCGGCCTAGCCGGGTTCACCCTGGCTTCCCTCTGGTGCGGACTATCGCGGGGGGCCACCGAACTTATTGTGGCCCGCGTGGTGCAAGGCTTTTTTGGCGGCGTCTACTATCCCAGCGTCATCGCCCTGCTCCAGCTCATGTTCACGGGCAAGGTTCGGGCTAAAGCCTTCGCCATTCAGGGGGCTGTCATCGGCTTTTCAACGGCGTTAGGCCCCATCATCGGCGGTCTGCTCATTCAGGGTTTCGGCGGCTGGCGGTCCATCTTTTTTGTCAACCTGCCCTTTGGAGTTCTCGCCGTGACTGCGGCCCTCTTCCTGCTTCCCCGCACGGTGGCTGGGCGCAGCGTTCGCGGCGTCGACTTTGGCGGCCTGGCCATGCTGGCTATCGGCCTAGTGGCCATCCTTGTGCCGCTCATTGAGGCGCAGAGCGTGCGCTGGGCGCCCTGGACCTGGATGTCCATGGCGGGCGGCCTAGCCATGCTGGCCTGCTTTGCCCTCTGGGAGATGCGAGTCCAGGCGGCAGGCCGAACCCCCATCGTGCCGCCCCGCCTGTTCGCCCACAAGCAGTTCACAGGTGGTGTGCTGCTGGCTATGGTCTACTTTGGCGCCTTCACGTCCATCTTCTTTTCCCTGTCCATCTTGTGGC
>JAITCK010000155.1 GCA_031283115.1 Cellulomonadaceae bacterium
GCAAGGCCCGTGCGCGCTTGTCACCGATAGCGACAGCGGCCAGCAGGTGGGCCGCAGATTCGATGTCTTCGTCGGACACCTCGTCAGGATTTGCGCTAAACGTTGCCAGGGCGGCCTGCACTGCGGTAGACGCCTGCTGCAAGGCGGTGCCAGCCGCGGTGGTTGCAGTGACAGCGGTTTGAAGGTCGGGGGAAGCCATAGGGTGCATCTTTCGCCCATCGACGCACCGTCATGCAGCAACACGCCGCAGGTTTGGCAAACGTTGGCGAAAACGTGCTCAACCTGTCGCCTGCTGGTGCTGCGGTGGGCGGCGCGAAGCGGACGGAGAGGCGCAGGGCGATACAGTGTCGCCCATGAGTTCACGTGACATTGCCTCCAACCCCGTCGAACCCGCTGTCATGGACGCTGACGCAGACGCCCAGGGTGCCGACCATGTTGCCCTGTGGGGTGGGCGTTTTGACGGCGGGCCGTCACCGGAACTTGTGGAACTGTCACGGTCAACTCATTTCGATTGGGCCTTAGCCCCCTACGACATTCGCGGATCCAAAGCCCACGCCCGAGTGCTGAACCGGGCTGGCCTGCTTGACGACGACGAGTTGACTCGCATGGAAGAAGCCCTCGACGCCCTGCTTGTCGACGTCGAATCGGGCGCTTTCACCGCCCGCCTAGACGACGAAGACGTGCACACTGCCTTAGAGCGGGGCCTGCTCGACCGTGCCGGGGCCGACCTGGGCGGAAAGTTGCGGGCCGGACGGTCACGCAACGACCAGATTGCCACCCTAGTCCGCCTCTACCTGCGAGATTCCGCCAAAACCATCGGCGGCCAAGTGTTGACACTGGTCGATGACCTGATCGTGCAAGCCGAGGCTGCCGGGGATGCTGTGATGCCTGGACGCACCCACCTACAGCACGCCCAGCCGGTGCTGCTGGCCCACCACCTGCTGGCACACGTGTGGCCCCTGCTGCGTGACGTGGACCGGTTCATTGACTGGGATGTGCGCGCCTCACGGTCCCCCTACGGTTCTGGTGCCCTGGCAGGATCCTCCCTGGGACTGAACCCGGCAGCCGTTGCCGCCGACCTTGGCTTCGACGGCGGCCCGGTCGAAAACTCCATCGACGGGACAGCCTCACGTGACGTGGTCGCCGAGTTCGCCTTTGTTGCCGCGATGATCGCCGTCAACCTGTCCCGCATCGCCGAAGAAATCATCGTGTGGAACACCAAAGAGTTCGGGTTCGTCCGCCTGGATGACGCCTACTCGACCGGCTCGTCCATCATGCCGCAAAAGAAAAACCCTGACATTGCCGAGCTGGCCCGTGGCAAGGCAGGCCGGGTCATCGGTGATCTGACCGGGCTCCTGGCAACCCTCAAAGGCCTGCCGTTGGCCTACAACCGAGATCTGCAAGAAGACAAAGAACCCGTCTTCGACCAGGTGGCCACCCTGACCGTGCTGCTCCCAGCCTTCGCAGGCATGATTCGCACAGCCAGTTTCAACACAGACCGCATGGCGGAACTGGCGCCACAAGGCTTCTCCCTGGCTACCGACATCGCCGAATGGCTGGTGCGTCAAGGCACCCCCTTTAGGGTCGCCCACGAACTTGCTGGTGCCTGCGTGCGAGTCTGCGAAGACCGGGGCATCGAGTTGTGGGACTTGACCGACGACGATCTGGCCGCCATCGACCCTGCGCTCACCCCCGACGTGCGTGCGGTGTTGACCGTTCAGGGGTCTGTCGCCTCCCGTGATGCTGTTGGCGGCACGGCCCCCGCCCGGGTTGCTGAGCAACTTGCTGACGCGCAAGAGCGCAGTGCCGAATACCGCTACTGGACCGAAGCCTAGGCCTCACCGTCCCTAGCCTCTCCCTTCACACCAGCCTTGCCGCCTTACCTGGTGCGCAGGCCGCTGGGGGTGAGGGAAAAACCGGCGTCCAGCAGGGCGCGGGCGGCAGGGTTTTCTTCGCGGGCCGCAGTGAGGGCCGGTACTCCGTCGATCCGGTGGATGAGCACCTTGCCGAGCCTGCCGTCGCGGACGTTAGTAGTCAGGGTGTCCGCTGCGGCAGCGAGAACCGCAGCCTGGTCGGTAAAGGTCAGCACCGTTTTTCCGCCGCGCTCCACAAACATTGCTAAGGAGCCATCCACTAGTACAACCACGGCGCCCGCCTTGCGGCCAGGCCGGTGCTCACCTTCCCCCGGCCAGGGCAGGGCAGCGCCATAGGGGTTGGCCGGATCCATCGCGGCAAGAAGCACAGCAGTAGGGCCGGGTGCTGCCGCACTGCTGACAATGCTGCTGGCGCTGGTGCTGATGCCGGTCTTTTCCCGCAGGTCAGTAGTGGCCGCGCGGAGGGCATCAACAGCACCGGGCAGGGCAAACTGCGACCCGCCCAAACCTTCGATGAAGTAGCCGCGCCGGATGGTTCCGTTGTCTTCTTGGGCACGCAACACCGGGTAGATGTCACGGAAAGACTCTGCCATCACCTCGCTGAGGGCGACGCCGCGCGTGAGGATTCCGTGACGGTCTAGCAGCACTTGGGCGGCGGCGTGGGCCCGAATAGTCGGGTCGGTTTCGATGGCGGGCAGGGCCGACCACCGTCCACTTCCGGCGCGCAGGGTCACCGCGCTGGCTGCGATCCCTGACGCGGCAGGCCGCATCAACCCAGAAAACCGTGCAGACCGGCCGGGGCGGAGCGGACGTACCCGCGCCGGAGCTCGCGGGGCACGGTGAGATCCGCCCAGGCCTGACCCCACAGCCTCCCGCAGGGCTGCCAGCGAATCGTTGCTGACGCTGCCGGCCCACACCAGATCCAACAGGGCTTCCAGCGTTGCCGCCTGGGTGGCTCCCGCAAGGTCGGCAAGGTGGGGCAGGAAGAATCCGCCAGAGTCCGCCAAAATGTCGAGTATGCGACGGTGCATGCCGGGGTGCGCAAGGTGAGTGGACGGGGCTGCGTCCGTTGCTTCTTTTTCCCCCTTCGCTGCGCTCCACTGCGAGGCCAGCGGTTGCGGCAGGGTCAGGGGGGCGTCATCGGCTAGGTGGAGGGAGATCAGGCCGTCGCCTCCACCAGACCCTGGCAGGCGGGAGTGGCCGCACCAGAGCACTTCACCCGAGGCAGTGAGTTCATCAAGCATCTCGGGCCGGTAGTCGGCCACTCGGGTGGGCAGCACCAGGCTTTCAAGGGCTGATGCGGGCACGGGTGCCCCAGCGAGTTGTTCAATGGCCCGCAGTAGCCCGTCAACGCCGCGCAAACCACCGCCGCTATGCCAACCGTCCTGCAAACCGCTCTGTGAGCCGCCCTGCGACCTGTCGAGCCCGGCAGCTCTCGCCCTGCCCCTGGCCTGCGAACCCCCCGGAGCTCCAACATGCTGCCATCGGGGCAGAAAAACGCCCAGGCTGGCAGGCTCCACGGCCTCCACTTGGGCGCGCAGGGCGGCCAGTGACCGCCGCCGCAGCATCCGCAGAACATCCGGGTCGCACCATTCGTCTCCGGTTCCGCCAAGGGCTGACGGCCGCAAGGCTCCACGTACCGCCTTGCTCTGCCCTTCCAGGCGGCTGAGAACTTCGGTGACGGCAGCCAGCGGTAAGGCGAAGCGGGAAGCAATGGCCGTAGCCGCTACTGGCCCGTGGGTGCGCAGGTGGCGGCAGATCAGGTCACCGAGGGGGTCAAGGAAACTGTCAAGGTAGGCGGCAGGAAGGTCGCGGGGCAGGGTGACGCCCAGCCCGTCTCGCAGGCGGCCTGCGTCCCCGATGACAGCCCACTGGTCAACGCCAGCGACCTGCACCCGGACGATGCGCTTCGTGGCCTCCAGGTCACTGAGCCATTGCTCTATCGGCGCGCTCCCAGCGCCGGAGTCGTTCACGCACCGCGCCCGCAGGGCGTCGAGAGGGTGGGGGCCGGTACGGCTGAGCAGATCCCACAGACTTTCAGCATCTTTGGCCTGCCTGCCAGGGGTTAGGCATTGCAGGTCGGCTTCCACCTGTTCGACGGCGGATGCGTCAAGCAGGTCAGCCAGAGGGAGGGCGCCCTGGTCGCCCAGAAGTTCAGCCAGAAGGTCAGGGTCGAGGCTGAGGGCAGCGGCCCGGCGTTCAGCCAGGGGGGCGTCATCGTCGTACATGAACTGGGCCGTGTAGCCGAAGAGCAGGCTTTGCGCGAAGGGGGACGGGCTGGCCGTGGTGACGTCCACCAGGCGGACTCGGCCTGCGTCGAGGTCGCGCATGAGGCGGGCGAGGGCGTCACAGTCGAACTCGTCTTGGAGACATTCGCGGGCTGCCTCCAACATGATGGGAAAGTCGGGGAACTGTGAGGCCACGCTGAGCAGTTGTGCTGCCCGCTGCCGCTGCTGCCACAGGGGCTGGCGTTTGTCGGGGCGCGCACGGGGGAGCAGCAGGGCGCGTGCGGCGGCTTCGCGGAAGCGGGCAGCAAACATGACCGATAAGCCCAACTGTTCCCGTACCGCCCTGGACACGTCGTCGGCGTCGATGAGCAGGTCGTCTGCCGTGATTGGCGGCGCCTGGCCGTCGGCTCCGCCCTCCCAGCCGGTATCTCCGTCAGGCAGGCGCAGCATGATGCCGTCGTCGGAATGGGTGGCCGCCACGTCAACGCCTAAACGTTCTCGCAGGCGGGCGGCGATGACCAGGGCCCAGGGGGCGTGGATGCGGGCGCCGAGTGGACTGTGGATGGCCAGGCGCCAGTCGCCTAACTCGTCACGGAACTTTTCGACGACGACGGTGCGGTCGTCGGGTAGGCGGCCTGTCGCTTGACGCTGGGCTGCCAGGTAGGCGCAGAGGTTGTCGGCAGCCCAGCAGTCAAGCCCAGCATCTGCGAGGGATTTCCGGGCGGCATCGGCATCAACGGTGAGCTGCTGGTCCAGGGTGCGAACAAACTGCCCCATAGCCTCACCGAGGGGTACGGGCCGAGCAGGGGAGTCTCCCTTCCAGAAGGGCAGGCGGCCAGGCAGGCCGGGGGCGGGGGAGACCAGCACACGGTCGGGGGTGATCGCTTCGATACGCCAGGTTGATGAGCCTAAGGTGAAGGTGTCACCTACCCGGGACTCGTACACCATTTCTTCGTCAAGTTCCCCCACCCGCTTAGCCCCAGATGTGGCATCGTCACCTGCCAGAAAAACGCCGAAAAGGCCACGGTCAGGGATGGTGCCGCCACTGATGACAGCCAAACGTAGGGCGCCAGGACGGGCAGACAAGACCCCCGTCTCCCTGTCCCAGACGATGCGGGCCCGTAGGCCAGCGAAGTCTTCGGACGGGTAGCGCCCGGCCAGCATGTCGAGGACGGCCTTCCAGGTGGCCTCACCGAGAGTGGCGTAGGGGTGGGCCCGCCGCATCATGCCCAGCAGGTTGTCTGCCGTCCAATCGGCAACAGCCAGGGTGGCGATGACCTGCTGGGCCAGCACGTCGAGCGGATTGGTGAGCGTGTGCAGAGGCTCAATGAGTCCGGCCCTCATCCGCTGGGCTACCACGGTTGCTGGCACCAGGTCGCCCCGGTGGGTGGGGAAGACCACCCCATG
>JAITCK010000209.1 GCA_031283115.1 Cellulomonadaceae bacterium
AAATCCCCCTCGGCAACCGCAGCGGCGTCCAACAACTCTTGGACGACAAAGGCGAACTAGGCGAACGGCAACCCCTCCACCCAACCGACAGCGCACACGGCAAGAACAACAACACCGACGACGGTGACAGTAGCGACGACAGCCCCATCGTCCCCATGTACCCGCCCATCGGCCGCAGCGAAGCCGACATCGAAGACGCTCTCATGGAAGACCCCAACCGCTAAACCCACACCGCAAACCAACCGCACAAGAATCGCACAAGAACCAACATTGCCAAGATTTTGCATCCAGGCGCGCCTGAGAACAATGGATGCCGCAGGCACGTGACATCGTTCTCACCCATGACCGCCTTCGACGCCCTCGAACTAGAACTGCGCCTCCTCGTGCGCCGCGCACAGTCATCAGGCAGCCTCTTTGCCCACGCAGTCCACCCCGACCTCGACTCAAGCGCCTTCCCCCTGCTCGCCCACATCTCCATGAACCCCGGCACCCGCGGATCCGACCTCGCCGCCCACTTCGGCGTAGGCCGCGCCACCGTGTCCCGCCAACTCACCCGCCTCGAAGCCCTCGGACTCATCCACCGCGAAATCGACCCCGACGACACCCGCGGCCAACTCATCACCCTCACCCCCGACGGTGAAGACCGCTTCGCCAAAGCCCGCGACAACCGCGTCAAAGCCCTCGCCACCTCACTCGCCGACTGGGACGACACCGACGTCGCCACCCTCGCCCAACTCCTCCACCGCTACTCCGACGCCTTCCTCCGCTGGCGCGACGACAACATGTAAACCCGCACCCCGCCACAAGAAAAAGAGCGGATGAACCACACCACCCGCCGCATCCGCTACACTTCTCCCGCAAGCGTCGGTCACAAACACCGTCGCACGGGCCTCTAGCTCAACGGCAGAGCTGCGGACTTTTAATCCGTAGGTTCCGGGTTCGAATCCCGGGGGGCCCACGAAATCGGGGGCGGCCTGTGCGTGCAGAAGGCGCACGCACAGGCCGCTTTCGTCATATTGTGTGGGGCCTAGCCCCACACCCGCACGGGGGCGCTTCGCCCCCGTGACCCTCGAGTTCTACCCGCGTGAGGGTGCTTCGTTGAGGTGATTATCAAGAGCGATCCTTGCCCTGACGGGCTAGGGTCGCTCTCTTCATGTTTGTGCTCGCCCTTCGAGCGAGACGCCTCCAAGATAACCCGTGGCCTTGCCCCTGTGACCTCTCGAGGTGTTCGCGCATGTTGTGATGGTTTTGCAACATGTCGGGGCTGTGATCTATAACACGCGACGACTAGAGTCGCACGCGGAAGCCATCAGAGTTTGCTCACCCCTTGCTTTGAGAGTTTCCGCACAGCGGTTGCGTGACGTACTCCGTGACCGTATCTCGCATCAGATCCCGATGACTCGGGTTACTTCGAGACGATGGCCTGGCGGTGGCGACCCCCAGGCCATTGGTGCGTCTAGGGGAGTTTCTGGTTCGCGGCGGAAGGCTCCGGGCACGAAATCGCCGCCCGGGGCTCTTTTCCGCCGGGCGGCGCTTCGCCGATAGGGGCACTGGATATTCAAGCGCCGTGCTCTCCTCCTGTACGACCACCATGGTTCGTCGGAGTGTCCTGTATGGCGGACTGTCCTTGGCGTGGGTTCCGTGCTCCCCATCGAGTTTCTGGGGACTTCCTATACAACTCCTCGAACGTGATTTACGCAACAGCACGGCGCAGATTGTCGCCCGTCGTCGTCCGTTGAACGAAACGCCCGAGTACGTGACATGGCGTGTGCCATGACTGCAAGGCAACCCATCTCAGCGGCAGGTCAAGGCAGCCGCTGGATGCCTTCTACTTCCGGTGGGTGACGGCACGAATAGCCAGCACGATGGCAGCACCAAAAGCCAGCACAGACAAGGCCTTGGCCCGGTGGACTCGCATGGCTGACTGCACCATGACAGGGCGGGCAAAGTTGAGGATGCCCCAGCCCTTTTCGACGGCCAGTTCACGCAGTTCACGGTCAGGGTTGACAACAAAGCCGCGACCGACAGCGTCCAACATGGGGCCGTCGGTGATGGAGTCCGTATAGGCGTAACTGCGTTCCAGGTCGTACCCGTGGCTTTGTGCAAGGTCACGGATGGCGACGGCCTTGTTTTCGCCGTAGGCGTGAAACTCGATGTCGCCCGTGTACTTGCCGTCTTTGACCACCATGCGGGTGGCGATGGTGTGGTCGGCTCCCAGCATGGCGGCGATGGGTTCAACCAGTTCAGAACCGGAGGCTGACACCACAATGACGTCGTGGCCTAACTCGTGGTGTTCGTTGATGATGGCGGCGGCTTCGGCGTACACGTAAGGGTCAACGGATTCGTGTACCGATTCGGCGACAACCTTCCGCACCCGCTCCACATCCCAGCCCGTGGCCATCTCAGACAACTGTTTGGTGAGGCGTTGGCTGGACTGTTCGCCAGCGCTGCCGAGCAGGTGGGTGATGTGTGCGTAGGCGGTGCGCAGCACGTCGGCGCGGGTGACGATGCCACCTTGGACAAAGGGGTTGGACAGCGCGGCAGATGCGCTGGTGGCGATGATCGTCTTGTCGAGATCGAAGAAGGCGGCGACGTTACTCACGGTTGCAGTGTAGCGATTGAGTCGCGGCAACTGGTCCGGGCGGGCGCGTTTGTTGCGCTTGGCAACACTGTGGGCTGCTTTTGCGGCCTTGCTTCGTGTATGCACAGGCGCCCAGGCGGGGAGTTATCCACAGACCCGCCGAAGCATCGCAGCAGGACTTGCAGAATCAGACCACCATGCCCGGCATGGCACAACACATGGCAGACACCAGCACAAGGACACGCCCTCAGACGGCACTACCCGGGCCCGCGTTCATGCCCGCGCTCGCGGCTAACACTTTTGGTGCGGTTGGCACAAAGACCGCGTCGGACACTTCGCCCGCTAGACGCGACAGGACGGAGCAGGCGGGGCAGATAGTGGCTGTGACAGGAGCCTGCGGCGGGGCAGGTGCCTCCTGCATGGCCGCTGGAATCGCCTACGGGTTGCAACGCGAAACCGGGCGGGCCGTTCTGCTTGACTGTGACGTAGCGGGCGCAGGCCTCGATGTTCTCCTGGGCATTGAAGACCAGTCGGGGGCCCGATGGGGGCACATGACTGCCGCCATCGGTGAAGTGGACGGCCACGGGGTGCTGGCCTCGCTGCCGGTGTGGCGCGCGGTACCCGTGCTATCCATGTCACGTCAAGCCCCCGTCGCCCCAAGTAACGAGGTGGTTCTGGATGTCTGTTCGGCCCTGCTGCGGGCCGGATGCTCCATCGTGCTCGACCTGCCGCGCATCGGAGCCTGGACGGCAGGAATGCGGGCGTTGGCATTAGGGGCCGACCACCTGCTTTGCGTCACCCCGGCAACTGTGCAGGGGGCTGCCGGAGCGACAGCCCTGATCGGGGCTGTTGTTGCTGGTGGTGGCAGTGGAGGCGACCACGACAGCGGAAGTTACGGGAGCGGAGGTTACGGAAGTGGCGGAACTGCACGGTGGGCGACGTTGGCCCCGTCCGCGATGAGTTTGTTGGTGAGGGAACCGTCACCAGGCCGTATCACCGCAGAAGACCTGGCCCAACTCACCGGCTGCCCCATTGCGGGCCTTGTGCACCGCGACAGGTCGATGGCAGGGGCGATCGAACGCGGCGAAGGCCCGGTGGTGAAGCGGGGGGCACGGCACAGCCGACTAGGGAGACTGAGTCTCACGCTGGCGCGATCTCTCGCGGGCGGCGGGGCGGGTGCAGGTGCTGCTGCTGGCACGATGACGGCCAGTATCGCTGGAACTGTCACGGCAGCGGGAAGAGCAGGGTTAGCGGTGAACAGCCATGACAGGTGAGAACCCTAATGGCCCGGCAGAACCGATCTTCCTTGACGCCGACCTGCTCACCGATGTGCGGTCGCGGATGCTGGGCTCTGCCGTTGACGACGACGCCCTGCGGGGGGCGCTGGCAGCCAGCGGGCGCATCATCGGCAGCGGAGCCTTGAGCGACCTCACGCGGGCCGCCCACGCTGAACTGGCCGGAGCAGGCCCCCTACAGCGCCTACTCGACCTGCCCGAAGTCACCGACGTTGTGGTCAACGGGCCGCGCGACGTGTGGATTGACCGGGGAGACGGCCTGGAACATGTTGACCTCGACCTGGGCAGCAGGGCTGCTGTCAGGGCTTTAGCTGGAAGGCTGGCAGCTCTGAGCGGGCAACGGCTCGATGATGCAGCCCCCATCTGCGACGGAAGCCTGCCCGATGGAACTCGCCTCCACGCCGTTATCG
>JAITCK010000213.1 GCA_031283115.1 Cellulomonadaceae bacterium
AAGTGGATGCCGCTACCGACCGCATCAGCGACCTGGCCAACGAGAACGCCCAACTAGGCGACAGGGACGTAACCAACCAGGCCCTCATCGACTACCAGCGCCGCATCTCCGAGGCTGCCGCCAACGTGTCACGGGCCCTGGGCCAGTGCACCGACGGGCAGTCGCAACTCATTGAAGCCCTCCGCAACCCTGGGCGCTACACCCCCGAATCGGTGAGCACTTTCGCCGCCGAGGTGGAACGCCACTGCCATGCCGCCAGCACCGCCAACGCTTCCCTCCAAGCCGAGTTGAACCGATGACGGCCACAACGGCACACGACGGACAACCCATCGTCGCGCCTGCCGCCGCAAGAAAACGTGCGGCCGCCCTCATCGCGTCCCTGATCACGCCCCTTCTGCTGGCCGGATGTGGCTCCCTGCCGCCCTTCCCTGCCCTGCCCGACGCCGGACCCGATGAGGTACGGGCGTCAAACATTGTCCCCGACCCCAGCGGGCTTGAAGACACCCCAGGGAGCCTTGTCGTCGACTCCCCCGACGGCTTCACCCCAGCAGAACGTATGTCGGTGCGTATCCGTAACGTCGGCTGCACAGCCCTGTCCACCGGGTCAGGCTTTGCCCTTGATGACCACACCATCATCACCAACCGGCATGTCATCGAAGGGATGCGCGAGTTGGAAATGTCCACCTACGACGGGCGCAGCCTGGCCGTCGCCGACGCAGGCGTCACCGAATACGCCGACCTGGCCATCGTCACCACCGTCGAAGCAATGACAGACTTCCCCGTGCTCCGCGACAGCGACCCAGAAGAGGGTGAGCCGGTGCAGGTGGTCGGCTATCCGGCAGGCGGACGCCTCACCATCACGACAGGAACCGTGTTAGGTGCGGTAGAAGACCCACTCAACTCCAACCTGGGCAAAGTGTTTGTCACCGACGCTGAGGTGGAGCCCGGCTCATCAGGTTCAGCCGCCTTCGATGCGGACGGGCAGATTATCGGCGTGGTTTATGCCAAAGCCGACGAGAACCGCAGCCTGCTGGTGCCCGTCTCCCTGCTGCGCCGCCTCCTTGACGATTCAGCCTTCACGCCACTGGCCTCCTGCCAGTAACCAGCAGCCTCCCCATCGGGCAGGCAAAGCAAAAACAACCTCTGCCAGGCCCCACAGTACGAGAGGCCCGGCAGAGGTTGTTGACGTTGAATCAGGTGAGAGTCAGCGCTTGCCGCCACCCAGCAGGCCGCCCAAACCGCCAAGAATATCGCCCAAACCGCCATCGGCTGACGCAGCGCCACCGCTGCTGCCGCCAAGGATGCCGCCCAGCACGCTGCCAATATCGATGCCACCTGCACTGGTGCTGGCAGGTGTCGCCTTGGCGCCACCACCGCCGCCAAACACGTTAGACAAGATGGCACCCAGCCCCCCCAAACCACCCGACGCACCCTGTGAAGCGCCACCGCCGCCCATCTGCTTGGCGATAAAGGACATGACGATGGGAGCCAGCAGCGGCAGAAGTTTAGCGATGAGGCCCTGGTCGTTGCCCGTGGACTGAGCCACCTTGGCAACCACCTGGTCTTCGTTGGCGCCAAAAATGTTGCTGGCAATTTTGGCGCCGTCAGCCGTGTCAATAGCAGCCGGGTCAATACCGCCGTCAATGAGGCTGCCACTGTGTTGGGTCAGAGCCTTGGTGAGCGACGCGGCACCAGCCGGGTCTTGGGCGTTAGCGTTGAGGCCGCCCAACAGGGCTGGAAGCAGGCTTCCAGCAGCCGAAGAAACCTGGTCAGGGTTGGCGCCCAACTGGCTGGCGATCTGGTCGATGGGCAGGCTCTTGAGCAGGTCAGAAATCTGGGTCATGGTGTCGCTCCCTTGCGGTGTCGTCGAATGTCAGTCGTAAATAGTCACGCTGGTAGGTCACACGTTATCGGGCAACGGCCCGCCGCGCTCGCTATCACCACGCACAAAGCGCGCCCGCGACAGAGAAAACCCGTGTCGCGGGCGCGCTTGAAAGCAGGTGAGGTGGGTGCTCAGTCGTCGTCGCCGTCGACTTCAGCAATCACCTCATCGGAGGCGTTGAAGTTGGCGTACACGTTCTGGACGTCGTCAGAATCTTCAAGAGTGTCAATGAGGCGCTGGATTTTGCGGTAGCCCTCAGCATCCACGTCAACTTCCATAGACGGGTAGAAGATGGCGTCGGCAGAGTCGTAGTCCATGCCAGCCTCCTGAATGGCCTTGCGCACAGACACCAGGTCGGTGGCCTCGCACAGCACCTCAATGACGTCGCCCTCGTCGGTGACGTCTTCGGCCCCAGCCTCCAGGGCGGCCTCCATGACCTCATCCTCACCCACACCGTCAGCCTTAGGCACCACGATGAGACCCTTGCGGGAGAAGAGGTAGGACACCGAGCCCGGGTCGGCCAGGTTGCCGCCGTTACGGGTGAAAGCCATCCGAACCTCGGCAGCAGCCCGGTTCTTGTTGTCGGTCAAACATTCGACCAGCACGGCGATACCGTTGTTGCCGTAACCCTCATACATGATGGTCTGATAGTCGACGGCGTCGGCGCCCTCACCCGAACCACGCTTGACGGCACGGTCAATGTTGTCGTTAGGGACAGAGGTTTTCTTGGCCTTCTGAATGGCGTCAAACAGGGTGGGGTTACCGGCAGGGTCGCCGCCACCCGTGCGGGCCGCCACCTCAATGTTTTTGATGAGTTTGGCGAACAACTTGCCGCGCTTGGCGTCGATTGCAGCCTTCTTGTGCTTAGTGGTTGCCCACTTAGAGTGACCCGACATGGCCTACCTCTCCCTGACGATTGAAACAAAAAGCTCGTGCACACGGGCGTCCCCGGTGATTTCGGGGTGGAACGCGGTAACCAGAAGGTTCCCCTGGCGTGCGGCGACGATTCTACCGGCACCCGCAGGCACCTGAGCACCATCGGTGGCGTGCTGTGGGATTCGCGCCAAAACCTGCACCCCAGGCGCCGTATCCTCAATCCACGGAGCACGAATAAACACGGTGCGCACGGGGCTACCACCAGGTAAGTCGCTGATACCAGCGACATTCAGGTCAGCCTCGAAAGAATCCACCTGACGGCCAAAAGCGTTACGACGCACCGTCACATCCATGCCACCTAAAGTCTGCTGCCCGTCACTACCATCAACGATGCGGTTCGCAAGAAGAATCATGCCCGCACACGACCCGTACACAGGCAGGCCGTCAGCGATGAGGGCACGGACCGGGTCGCGCAGGTCAAAAATGCGCAGCAACTTGTCAATAGTGGTCGACTCCCCGCCCGGCAACACCAAGCCGTCAAGCCCGGCCAGTTCACGGTGACGGCGCACTGGCACAGCCCGCGCCCCCGCCGCCTCCAAGGCGGCCACGTGTTCGCGCACGTCCCCCTGGAGGGCAAGCACGCCAATGGTGGGCATTGCAGGCACTGTAGGCGCTGCAGATGAGCGCGGTACAGCGGGCGAGACGGACAGGGAAGTCATGGGCGCACAGTCTAGGCGAGACGGGAAGCAGGCTGGACGTAGTCGGTCAGCAGTCAGTCGGCAGCCAGGGCGCTGTACACGTCCGGCTGCGCACGATGAATAGTGGCCTGACCGAAAGGAAAGACGGTAGCGAAAGCAACACCACGCACCTGGCTGATCGGCACAAAGCCGCCGCTCGGCTGGTCTTGATGGGCGCGCGAATCAGCCGAATGGTTACGGTTGTCCCCCATCACCCACACGTGGCCGTCAGGCACAGTAACCGCAGAAAAATGCTGTTGCATCGGATGAGACTCGGGGTGCAGATACGGCTCGTCGATGGGCTGTCCGTTGATCAGCACCTGATTGTCAGCCGTACAACAACTCACCGTGTCGCCAGGTAGGCCAATAATCCGTTTGATGAGGTAGCCGCCATGCCGGGGGGCTGGGCCAGCCTGCGAACTCACCTGCTTGACAAACTCAGCAAAGGCGGCGCGAACAGGGTGGTATTGCTCAGGTAGCCAGCCCTCAAAATCGTTGAACACCACAATGTCTCCGCGCTGCACGTCACGTAGTCGCGGAGTAATACGAGACACCATGATGCGGTCGGAAATCTCCAGCGTGTTCCGCATCGAACCTGACGGAATGTAATACGACTGGACAACAAAACTTTGCAGCGCCCACGACCCCAGCAAGGCGACGGCAGCAACGATGGCGGCTTCCTTCCAGAAACCGATATGACGGCGCTTGGCGTGCGCAGGCCGCCTTCGCGCCCGCACCGGCCTCATCATCTGCGTCATAGGCGCAATGGTCTCATCGTGTCGGCGGCAGGCAGACCCGCCGACGCAGGGTGACCGCCGACACGTCACGTCGGTGCTACTCGTGACTGGGGTACGCGAGTTGGCGTCGAGGTCGCAGGGACACATTTTTCGTTTCGCCTGCGCTAACGCTCCGGTCGAGAACGAAAAACCCTTACCCTCCGCCCAACTTTCGTGAGGCGACCTGCGTTACTGCACTTCGTTTTTATGCCGGGAGGTTTCCTCGGCGGTAGGGCATGGGGGTGTTGGCGGGGCGCAGGGTTGACCAGGTGTTGTTGCGGTGGGTGTGGGCGGCGAGAATACCGATGACGGCGGACGGGGAGTGGATAGACCCGTCGAGTACGCGGGCGACCGCCTCGTCGAGGGGAACCCAGCGGACTTCCATGTCGGCTTCTTCTTCGGTACGGACGTGACGCCGGTCGGGTGGGATGACGGTCAGGTCACGGGCCAGGAAGATACGGAGGGATTCGTTGGTGAAGCCCGGCGACGTGAGGAAGTCGGCCAACACATGCCAGGTTGAGGCCTGCAAGTCGGTTTCCTCGGCGAGTTCGCGGGCAGCGCACACGTCGGCTGGTTCACCCGCAATGTCAAGTAGACCTGCGGGAATCTCCCACAACACTGACCGCACAGCGTGACGGTACTGGTTGATCACAGCAACCCGCCCGTCGTCATCCATAGCGACGATGGCGACAGCGCCGGGGTGGTCGATGATGTCGCGGTCGACAATCCCGGCTGCACCTAAATCAACCCGCTCGCAGGCGACGTCGAAAATTCGTCCCGAAAACAGCGTCGTGTGACTGACGACGGGACGGGGCGCAACGACGTCCCGCAGGCCGGTGGTATCGGCCATGTCAGGCGGTTTGTTGGCGGTCCAGGGCGGCCGCGATGAGACCCTTGAAGAGGGGGTGAGACCGGGTGGGACGGGATTTGAACTCGGGGTGGGCCTGCGTGGACACGTAGTAAGGGTGAACGTCGGCAGGCAGTTCCACAAACTCGACCAGGGACCGGTCGGGCGAAACACCCGAAATGACCAGGCCAGAGGACTCCAGTTCTTCGCGGTAGGCGTTGTTGACTTCGTAACGGTGGCGGTGACGCTCACTGACCGTGGTCGCCTCGTAGGCGCCAGCGATGACAGAACCGGGAGTCAGGGCGGCCTCGTATTCGCCCAACCGCATAGTTCCACCCATGTCACCTTGACCGGAGACGAAAGCCTCCTGCTCAGCCATGGTGGCAACCACGGGATGCGTGGTTTCGGGGTGGAACTCGGTGGAGGAAGCATCCTCATAACCGAGCACGTTGCGGGCGTATTCGATCACCATGGACTGGAGACCTAAGCAGATACCCAGGGTGGGAACCTTATTTTCGCGGGCCCAGCGCAGGGCGCCCAACTTGCCTTCGATGCCGCGCACGCCAAAGCCGCCCGGCACCAGTATGGCGTCTACGCCACCCAAGGCTTCGTCGGCCCCGTCGGGGGTCTGGCACATGTCGGAGGCCACCCAGCGGATAACCACCTTGGCGTCGTTGGCGAAACCGCCCGCCCGCAAGGCTTCCGTCACGGACAGGTAGGCGTCCGGCAAGTCAATGTACTTGCCTACCAGGGCCACCTCAACAGTGTGTTTGGGGTGGTGGACGCGGTCAAGCAGGGTATCCCAGCCAGCCCAGTCCACGTCACGGAAGGGCAGGTCCAGGCGGCGCACCACGGTGGCGTCGATGCCTTCGGCGTGAAGCACGCGGGGAATGTCGTAGATGCTGGGGGCGTCCGGGCAACTCGCCACGGCCTCAGTGTCGACGTCGCAGAAGGCGGCAATCTTGCCTTTGATGCCCTCGGGCAGGTGGCGGTCGCTGCGTAAAACGAGGGCGTCCGGCTGGATGCCCAGGTTGCGCAGGGCTGCCACCGAGTGTTGGGTGGGTTTGGTTTTCAGTTCGCCCGACGGCGCAATGTAAGGCACCAGGGAGACGTGCAGGAAGAAGCAGTTGTCGCGGCCTAATTCGTGGCGAATCTGCCGGGCTGCCTCCAAGAAGGGCAGGGATTCGATGTCACCAACCGTGCCGCCAATCTCGGTGATGATAACGTCAATGTCGGCGTCGGCCTGGTCCCGCATCCGCGCCTTGATAGCGTCGGTGATGTGGGGGATGACCTGCACAGTGTCACCCAAATATTCGCCGCGCCGCTCCTTAGCGATGACGCCCGCGTAAATCTGGCCGGTGGTCACGTTGGCTGAGGCCGGCAACTCCACATCCAAGAACCGCTCATAGTGGCCGATGTCCAGGTCAGTTTCGGCGCCGTCACGGGTGACAAACACTTCACCATGCTGAAAAGGGTTCATGGTGCCGGGGTCAACGTTGATGTAAGGATCCAGTTTCTGCATGGTCACCCGCAGGCCGCGGGCCCGCAGCAGGCGGCCCAGTGAGGAGGCCGTGAGCCCCTTCCCCAGGGACGAGACCACACCCCCCGTCACAAAAATGTGCCGCACCGGGCCTTGAACACTACTCTTACGCTTCTGGCCCTTGAGCCTGGAGAGGTCTACCACGGAACTTCATCCTAACGGTTATTGGCGGGTGCGCTGGTTTTTACCGGGTGCGTCGCAGAGCCGGGTTGAATCGGTTGGCAAGTTTGCGGGCTGCGGTCACGGTGGTACGGCGCAAGGCGGGGTCAATCATGGCGACAGCGACAACAACCACGGCGGCAAGGGTTCCAGCCTGGATTCCTCGCCCCACAGCGTCAGCCATAGCGCCAATTCCCTGCTCTGCCGTGGGCAGGGGAAGAAGGCGCCCCAGCAGAGCACCCAGGGCCACACCCACAATGACCACCGCGAGCGTCAACGGCAAACCCTGCAGGGCATCCCGGCCCGCGTGACGCCGCACAGCCAAAAGCAGCAGAACAGCGGCCACAGCCATCCCCAGGGTGGTTGCGCCGCCAAGCACAGCCAACACCTGCCCCCAACTGGGGAAGATGACGGCCGGAGGAAGAATCGCCGCAACAAAAACCCCGTCGGGAGGTGTCCCCCAAAAGGCAGGAATACGGTGCATCACCGCAGGGGAAGCCAGCACAGCCACCGTCACAACAAGCCAACC
>JAITCK010000233.1 GCA_031283115.1 Cellulomonadaceae bacterium
CGTTGGCTCAGCCAGCCAGATGACCCGGTCACCCCGGAGATTTTGGCTGTTCCCAGCCTTTCTACCTCCGACACTGCCGCCATGCCCGCCCTGGCTGCTGGGTCACGGGCAGCCTCCCGTCAGTCTTCACGGGACACGGGCGCTTCGGGTGCCCGCCGCACGGTGACGACGGCTGACGGCCAGTCCCACCAGATTACTTCGGTTCCTACCCACCAGCCTGCGGCAGCGTCTAGCCTGGTTGATGACCTCACCCGCCGTCGGGGCCGCAGGCCGGGAACGTCTACCCGTACCACAGGCAGCCGGGCGGGGCAGTCCAACCATCCTGCCCGCAGGTCTGCTGCGGCCCGCGGCACCGCTGCACCTCCGTCTCCCGCCGACTCAATGCCGCCTGAACTTGTCACGCCCACCCTCCATGAGGCCAGCGTGCATGACAGCCCTGACGAGTCTGTGCAGGTCTCACGCGAACCGGTGGCCGGTGTGGTTGATATGGGCCGATGGAACCCGCGCAGGTCACGGCCTGCCTCATCGGGTAAACATGCTGGAGATGAGGGGGCGGCAGGCCACACTGGATCGTCTGGCGCTTCGCGCGGCCCTGCCCAGGATGACGCCCTGCTGCCTCCCTTGGAACCTGCTGCCGTTACTGGCGCTGTCACTGGCACGTTGACGGCTGCTCGCGGCGGACGTAAGGCCAGTCGCAAGCAGGTTCCTAGTTGGGATGAGATCGTTTTTGGCGCCCGCACCGAGCCCGACCCGGTGGCCTAAGCCTGTCCCCTTTTTACCCCTGCCGGTTTTACCCTGCCCGGCCTTGTCGGCGGGCTACCTGCGTGGCCAGGCTACGTGGCTGGCTTCAGTTGCCGGGCCATGTGGTGTCTGCGGCAGAGCACGTCGTAACTGGTATGGGCGCCGTCACGGTCGCCGACCACTACCTGCTGGCCGTCAACGCTCATGGTGCCGTCCACGATGCGGGCGTTGTGGGTGGCCACTTGGCCACACCAGCACAGGGTCGACACTGGGAGTCTTTCAATCCGGTCGGCTAGTTCAACCAGGCGGGATGAGCCGGGAAAGAGGCGGGTGCGGAAGTCGGTGAGTATCCCGAAGGCGAACACGTCTATCCCCCGCGAGTCAACAAGCACAGCCAACTGGTCCACCTGGTCTGGAGTGTAAAACTGAGCTTCATCGCAGACCAGGTAGTCGATACGGGCTTCCCCGCCGCTGTCACCGTTGCTGTGGGCGTCCACGAGGGCGCAAAAGTCGGTGCTGTCGTCAGTTTCGATGGCGTCTGCTTCCAGGCCCAGCCGGGACGATATGCGTGAGGCTCCAGCCCTATCGTTTCGGGTGATGACCAGGCCTACCCGTCCACGCACGGCATGGTTGTAGTTGGTTTGTAGGGCCAGGGTCGATTTGCCGGAATCCATCGTCCCCGTGAAGAAGACAAGTTGACTCATGGCTCGATTCTGTCAGTTCGCTGCCCGTGCCACCTGCATCCCCGCCTGCCTGTCGTTTTACGTTCCGCTGACGGCGGTTATGAGGGGGATGGTCATTTCCAGTTCCGTCATGGATCCGTGCACGCCCTTCAAGGCGATGCTGGCGGGGGTTTGGGTGCGTGAATCGACGATGGTCACTTGCCTGGTGGGGGCGATCAGCAGGTCGCCTATCCAGGGGCGGATGCGGTCAGGAACAGTGACACTGGTTGGCCCCAACCAGCCAGCAGCAATGGCCTGGTCTCGGGTGGCGACAATAGCCCGGTCACCGAGGGTGACACGCCAGCGCGCCGCTAAAGTGTCTGGGTTTACGCCGTCGCTGGCGTAGACGTGGACGGCGCGGGCCTCCCCTGCCACTAGGGCTACGTCACGGGCCAGGTCGGGTTCGTTGGCAACGTCAATGCGCTGGGAGGGGTCGGCCTGGACTTGGCCGTGGTCAGCCGTCATGATGACAAGCGTTCCGGCAGGTAGAGACCGGGTCAGCCGGGCTAGTTCTCCGTCGAAGGCTTCCAGGGCGGCCACCCATTGCGGGGAATACCAGCCGTGGGCGTGGGCGGCCTTGTCGGCGTCGGCGGTGTAAAGGTAGGTCAGTGACTTGCCTCCCCTGGCTGCCCGTACACAACGGACTGTGGCATCTACTTGGGCGGTCAAGGAGTCGGCGCCCACATGGCCGCCGCCACGCAGGGCGGCCAGGGTCATACCGGAGGCCGCGAACCGGCTTTTTCCTACCGTGGTGACGGTGACTCCTGCTGTTGTGGCCGTCTCAAAGCAGGTGGGTTCGCGTTGAAAGTCCAGCGGGTTGGCGGCAAAGGCGGGGGCGGTGCGGCCTGCCTTGTCGGCGGCGGCGTCTCGGGGGTCGGCCTGTTGGGCCCACTGGACGAGGTTGACTAGGCTGCCGGTGTTGGGGTTGCCCACCGTGTAGCCCAGCATCCCCGTGAGGCCGGGGGCGGTGCCAGTGCCGAAAACGGCCAGCGCAGCCGCTGTTGTTGCTGGGAAGCAGGTACGCAGTTGGCGGGTTTCCGTCAGGTGAGCCCGCATGAAGGGGGCGTGGCCTGCCCGTTCCACGAGGTTTCCGTAGCCCAAGCCGTCGCAGATCACCACCACCACGTGGTCGGCGGCGGGCAGGCCAAAGCCTTGGGTGCAATCCACACTGCGCAGGCCCGTGGCTGTGGTCAGGTCGACGTCTAGGGCGCCGACAGCGGCGGGCAGAACGGCGGCTAGAGAGTCTGGGCCGTAGGCCGGAGCCAGCATGTCAGCAGCCAACATGTCGATGGTCAACGTCTCGGTGGGCAGGCCGTCATCGACCGACGCCTCGGGTTCAGGCGGCATCCCGTTGGCTGGCGCCCCCGTGTCAAGCATCTCTAGGCCTGGTTGGGGGCTGCCGGTGCAGCGTAGGGGGACGTGGCAGTGGAGAGTTTGCGGGCGAAAGCGACGGCCCGCTGGAGGGCTTGGGGGCCTTCAGCGGCGCCGGACACGCGCACCACAATGTCATCGGGCAGCAGTTGGCCCGTGTAGCCGTGGTCGCCTTCGCAGTCAGGGTTGCCGCAGAAGCCGGGTTCCAGGTCGATGCGGGAACTGGCCCCCCAGCCGATAGCCAGGTTGAGTTCTTGGGCTGCCGCGCTCTTCCCGCTGACGTATTCGGCGGGGCGGGCTACCAGGTGGGTGAGGGTCACTGACCGCACTTCGCGCAGGGGCACAGATTCGGTGGTGGCTGCGGCTGATGGGGGCATGTCGTCGTCGCCTTCGTGGTCGTCTACGTGGGCGGCCACTAGGCGGCTGGGGGTGAGAACGAGCACGGTGAGGTGGCGGCGCAGTTCGGCGTCGAAGGTGGTTTCGGGTTGAACCAGGTAGTCCACCACGGTTTCTCCGGCGATAGCCACGTCGAGAATGTCGGCGACGAGTCCCGGGAAGTATCCGGCATGTTGGATTTCTGCCAGCAGGGCGGCAGGCAGCGGGAGGGTTGTCATGTCTGTGTGCACTGGCCCATCATTCCACGCAGTCGCAGGGATGGTGTCTGTCAGGCCGGGAGTACCCGGCGTAGGGGGTCGCGGCGTTCCACGGCGGGTCGTAGCCGCATCCGCGCCCCCAGGATGGACAGGCCTTGCGGGGATACCAGTACGGGATACAACTCTAGGGAGGCCACTTCGGGAACGTCATCGGCCAGGCAGGCTACGCGGGCGACCAGGTCTTCGAGGGCGGCGACATCGCAGGTTGGTGCCCCCTGGTAGCCGAAGAGGCGGGGGGCGGCGCGCACGGTGCGGATGAGGTCGTGGATGTCCACGTCGGTGAGGGGGGCGATGGCGTAGGCGACGTCTCCAAGCAGTTCGACGGCGTCTCCGGCGATTCCAAAGGAGACAACAGGCCCGAAGAGGGGGTCTTCGATGGATCGCACTACGCAGGGCACACCTTGAGGGGCCATGGCTTGGACTTCGAAACCGGGCCTGATTCCGGCGTCTTCGGCCACTGCGGTCATGCGGTGGACGGCGTCGGCGAGTTCGTCGGCGTCGTCAATGTCGGTGCGCACTCCCCCTAGTTCCAGGCGGTGGCGTAGGGCCCGGTAACTGGATTTGAGCACTACGGGCCAGCCCAGTTCTTCA
Organism: Cellulomonadaceae bacterium; assembly: GCA_031283115.1. GTDB lineage: Bacteria > Actinomycetota > Actinomycetes > Actinomycetales > Cellulomonadaceae > Xylanimonas. Next base: position 4,079 of record JAITCK010000233.1, read on the forward strand.
GCGGCGTCAAGGGCCTGGTCGACGGTGGTGACGTGGCGGGTGGGCCAGGGTTTGAGGCCGTAGCAGCCCAGCAGGGTGGCGGTCACGCCGTCATCGAGTACCAGGGCGCCTTGGGTGTCGGCGCTGATGATGCCGGGTTGCGGCTTGCCTGACAGGAGGTTGGCCACGATGCGGCGGGCTTGGACGCGGTCGATGCCGTGGGGGCGGCTGTAGGCGCCGTGGTTGCGGCCACGCCAGGTCACATAGTTGATGACGTGGCCTAATGCAGACACGGCGTCTTCGGGGGTGGAGAAGGCTGGCACGTGAACCAGGTTGCCGTCGGGGTCGGGGGCGGCCAGTTCGACGGGCAGGCCGTGCAGGCCGACGGAGGCCACCACGGTGGTGCGACCAGTGCGGGCTGCCGCCTGGGCGACAGTGCTGGTGACGATGTCAGAGTTGGGGGTGATCACGGGGACGTCGGCGACGATAACGGCGTCGCAAGCGTCGGGGGCGTAGAGGGCGCCTACGGCCCGTTCCACGTCGGCGCGGCGGCGTTCTACGGCCAGGTAGGCGCTGGCTGAGGCGACTTCGAGGCCAGCAGCCTTGCAGGCTTCGGTGATAAGGGCGACCAGGGCTGCCGACGAGGCGAGGATGCCCACCCGCCGCCCGGTGGGTAGGGGCTGGGAGGCGAAGAGTTGACCAACGTCAAGCAGTTCGTGGGTGTTGTGGACGCGCAGCACTCCGGCCTGGCGTAACACTTCATCGAGGGTGGCTCGGGTGACTTGGGTGGCCCGCAGCATTTGGCCGGGTATGTCGATGATCTCGGATTGTCCGGCCACCACGGCGATAACAGGTTTTTTTGCCGAGAGGCGGCGGGCCACGCGGATGAACTTGCGCGGATTGCTGATGGCCTCCATGTAGAGGCAGACCACGGTGGTGTCGTCGTCGGCCAGCCAGTATTGCATGAGGTCGGTGCCGGACACGTCTGCCCGGTATCCCGTCGAGATGGCTACTGACGGGTAGAGCCTGCGCCGGGCCATCGTCGATGCGGTGATGACGGCGCTGGCTGACGAGTGGCAGAAGAGGCCCAGGTGGCCTACCTGGGAGGGAATCTGTTGGGACAGGGAGGCCCGCACCCGGTTGCCGGGGGTGGTGGTGACTAGGCCGAAGGATGACGGGCCGATGAGCCTCATTCCGTGTACGTGGGCGGTGCGGACTAGTTCGCGTTGCAGGGCGGCCCCGTCTGCGCCTGCTTCGGCGAAACCTTCGGTGAGCACGATGACGCCGCGGGCTCCCGTGTTGGCGGCGCGGCGCAGGGCTTCGATGCTCCATGAGGCTTCGCAGGCAAGCATGATGAGGTCGACCTGTGGCAGGTTGTCCCAGCCTGTCACGTGGTGAATGTGTGGTGATTCGGGGATGAGGGCTTCCCCTCCCGGCCAGGCGGGGGCGTCGATCACGTAAAGTTCGGTGTCGCCTGGGTCGCTGGCCTGGGATTCCATGACGCGGCGGGCTAACTGGACGGACTGCCATCGGGCTGCCCTGTCTACCGTGTAGCCGACTACGTAGGAGTAGGAGTCGGGGGCGGCGTACATGTCGGCGGGGCCGGGGCCAATGAGCAGCACTTTTCGGGCTGACAGCAGGGCTTGCATGGATCGGGCTTCGGCCCGGTGTTCGCGGTCGGCCATGACGGCCCGGGATTTTTCGGTGGGGTCAAGGTCGAGGGAGACGGCGACGATGCCGTCTTCTAACTCTTGGAGCATGTCGAATCCGGCTTCGCGGAAGACCGCGAGCATGGCGGCGTTTTCTGGTAGGACGTCGGCGGCAAACCGTTGGATGGCCCGTTCCCGGGCGGCAGACATGAGGTGTTCCAGCAGCACCGACCCTAAGCCTTTGCCTTGCAGGGCGTCGGACACGGAGAAGGCGACGTTACCTGCACCGTTTTCTTCTTGGACGTCGTATCGGGCCACGCCGATGATGTCGTCGGTGCCGGGCGGCAGGTCGGGGTCGGTGCTGGGGCGCACGGCGACGAGGGCCACCCGGTTGACGTGGTCGACGTCGGTGAGCATCCGTAGTTCGCGGGCGGACAGGGATTTGACGGGGGCAAAAAATCGGAAGTAGCGGGACTGTTCGCTTTGGGATTCGTGGAACCGTCTCAACCCGTCGGCATCGTCGGGCCTGATGGGGCGCACGTGGGCGGGCATCCCGTCGCGCAGCACAATGTCGGCTTCCCACTGGTGCGGGTAGGGGGCGGCGCCTTGCCCGGTGGCCGCTACGGCTGAGGGGGTGTCCGCTGAGGGGGTGTCGGCTGTAGCAGACGAGGCCGCGGAGGGGTCGGTGGCGGCCCCGTCGGGCGTGGACTCGGCGGGCTGGGGGGTGACAGGCGGGGCGAAGATCGCCTCGTCGTCTTGGAGTTCACCGGCCACGGTTCCTAGAGTATCGGGGAAGGTGGGACTAAGGTGCGGCGCATGGTTGCCCAGGCAGGAGATGTCGCCGTCAGTACGGCCGACGCCGCAGCAGACGCAGGCACGATCATCGACATTGACGTGGCCACTGAAATGGAAACGTCCTTCCTTGAATACGCCTATTCAGTGATTTACGCCCGGGCTCTACCGGATGCCCGTGACGGTCTCAAACCTGTTCAGCGCCGGATTTTGTACATGATGGCCGATATGGGTTTGCGGCCTGACCGCCCCTACGTCAAATCGTCGCGCGTGGTGGGTGAGGTGATGGGTAAGTTGCACCCTCACGGCGACGCAGCCATTTATGACGCCCTGGTGCGTTTGGCGCAAGATTTCTCCCTGCGTCTTCCTTTGGTGGACGGTCACGGCAACTTTGGGTCGTTGGATGACGGGCCGGCGGCCCCCCGCTACACCGAAGCCCGGCTGGCCAGTGCGTCAATGGCGATGACTGCTGGCTTGGATGAAGACGTTGTCGATTTTGTTCCCAACTATGACAACAAGCTGTCTCAGCCTGACGTACTGCCTGCGGCTTTACCTAACCTGCTGGTCAACGGGGCGTCCGGTATTGCCGTGGGTATGGCCACCAACATGGCCCCCCACAACCTCATCGAAGTGGTGGCTGCTGCCCAACATTTGCTGGCCCACCCGGACGCCTCCCTGGATGACATTATGCGGCTGGTTCCCGGCCCTGACCTGCCTACGGGTGGGCGCATTGTTGGCTTGGAGGGGGTGCGTGACGCCTACCGGACAGGTCGGGGCACTTTCCGCACTAGGGCTACGGCCCGCATTGAGAACATTACGGCCCGTAAACGCGGCATCATCGTCACCGAACTGCCCTACCTGGTGGGACCGGAGAAGATTGTCGAAAAAATCGCTGACGGGGTGAAGTCCAAAAAGATTCAGGGCGTTTCTGCTGTTCAAGACTTGACTGACCGGAAGAACGGTCTGCGGCTGGTGATCGAAGTCAAAACGGGTTTTGACCCGGAAGCCGTGCTGGAACAGTTGTACCGGGTTACGCCGTTGGAGGATTCTTTCGGCATCAACAATGTGGCTTTGGTGGATGGCCAGCCGCGCACGTTGGGGCTGCTGGAACTCTTGCACGTGTGGGTGGGCCACCGCCTTGACGTGGTGCGTCGCCGCAGCCAGTACCGGTTGGAACGCCGCCGCGAACGCCTGCACTTGGTGGACGGCCTGCTGCGGGCCATCGTCGACATTGACGATGTCATCGCCATTATTCGTGCCGCCGATGATGCCGCCCAGGCCCGCGAACGCCTGATGATCGCCCTGGACTTGTCCCAACCTCAGGCCGACTACATTCTTGAACTGCAACTGCGCAGGCTAACCAAGT
>JAITCK010000053.1 GCA_031283115.1 Cellulomonadaceae bacterium
AAAGCAGCCTCGGCCAAAGCAGGTGTTGTCCATCTGGCAGAAGCCGACGCCCAGGCCATTGTTGCCGGGCTTGACGGCGCCGTCTTTGGTGTGCGCTCGCTAGAAACAAAGCCCTACTCGCGTAAGCCTGCGCCCCCCTTCACCACCTCCACCCTGCAACAAGAAGCTGGGCGCAAACTCCGCATGAACGCCCGCTCAGCCATGCGTACCGCTCAAGCCTTGTACGAAAACGGCTACATCACCTACATGCGTACCGACTCCCCGGCCCTGAGCAGCGAAGCCATTGACGCTGCCCGCCGCCAGGCCGCCGAACTGTACGGCCACGACTATGTGCCTGCCTCCCCCCGCCTCTATTCTTCCCGGTCGCAAGGTGCCCAAGAAGCCCACGAGGCCATCCGCCCCGCCGGTGACTCCTTCCGTACCCCCGCCCAGGTGGCCCGCGAACTCAGCGGCGACCAGTTCCGCCTCTACGAACTCATTTGGAAGCGGACTGTCGCCTCACAAATGGCTGATGCGAAAGGGTCAACTGCCAGTGTTCGCATCGGGGCAGGGCTGAGCCCGGCTGCCGGTGGATTTGCTGGTCACGATGCGATCTTTGCCGCCTCCGGCACGGTCATCAGTTTCCGGGGTTTCCTGGCCGCCTACGAAGAAGGCACAGATGACGCCGCCGCAGCGACGGATGCCGCAGCAGGCAGTGCAGCTGATGGGGCATCATCGGGCAAAAAGGGCGAAACTCGACTGCCGCAGATGACCGACGGGGACGTCCTATCCGCCGCCGACCTGACCGCTGACGGCCACTCCACCACCCCGCCCGCCAGATATACGGAAGCCTCCCTGGTGCGCAGGTTGGAAGAACTTGGCATCGGGCGGCCCTCCACCTACGCCTCCACCATCTCCACCATCCAAGACCGCGGATACGTGCGCACGGCAGGCCAAGCCCTCATTCCCACCTGGCTGGCCTTCGCTGTGGTCAAACTCCTCGAAGACCACTTCCATTGGCTGGTGGACTACACCTTCACCGCCAAAATGGAGGCCGACCTTGACGAAATCGCTGCCGGAGACACCGAACGGATCGCCTGGCTGAGCCGGTTCTATTTTGGCGACGGCAGCGGCCATGTGGACGGCTGGGGCCTGCGCGACCTAGTCAACAACCTGCCAGAAATTGACCCTGTTGCCATCAACTCCGTCGACTTAGGCGAGGGCCTGCGCCTGCGGGTAGGCCGCTACGGCCCCTACATTGAAGACCTGTCCTCCCCCGTAGACGAAGGACAAAACCCGCCTCGGGCCTCCATCCCTGACGACCTTGCCCCCGACGAACTCACCCCGGCGGTCGCCCGCGAACTGCTGGCAGCCGGAGCAGACGATGGCCGCATCCTGGGTACCGACCCGGCCAGCGGCCACGACATTGTCGCCAAAAACGGTCGTTACGGCCCCTACGTCACCGAAGTGCTCCCCGAGCCTGGGCTGGAAGAGGGGCTCAGCGCGGCAGCCAAAAAGAAAGCCCTGGCGGCCCTACCCAAACCCCGCACCGCCTCCCTCTTCCAAGGCATGGCCCTGGATACCGTCACCATCGACGACGCCCTCAAACTCCTGTCTCTACCGCGGGTGGTGGGCGTCGACCCTGAATCCGGTGAAGAAATCACCGCACAAAATGGCCGTTACGGCCCCTACCTGAAAAAAGGCACCGACTCGCGCACCATCGCCGCCGAATCCATGCTCTTCGACATCACCCTCGACGAAGCCCTGAAAATCTACGCCGAACCCAAGCGGGGCCGTGGCGCCCGCGGGGCTTCCGCTGCACCCCTACGCGAACTCGGTGAAGACCCCACCAGCGGCAAACCCATCGTCATCAAAGACGGTCGTTTTGGCCCCTACATCACTGACGGCGAAACCAACCGCACCCTGCCCCGCGAACACACCGTGGAAGCTATCACCCCAGACCAGGCCATCGAACTGCTGGCTATCAAACGCGCGGCAGGCCCCGTCAAGCGGAAGGCTCCTGCCAAAAAGAAGGCGCCAGCCAAAAAGGCTGCCGCAAAAAAGTAGTCCTCGTTGAGGCAGGCTGCCCCCACGGATGCCGCCTGGCAGTCCGGCAGTGTCAGTGGTCGGGTTTATGGTGGCCTGCATGGAATCGTGTGGACTCTTTATTTCCCTGGAAGGCGGCGACGGGGCAGGCAAAACCACCCAGGCCCAGTTGCTCGCCCAATGGTTCCGCGACCAGGGGCGTGACGTGGTTGTCACTCGGGAGCCTGGCGGCACCGACCTGGGTAGCGAGTTGCGCCGCCTAGTTCAGCACGGTCAAGACATGTCGGCCCGCACTGAGGCCCTGCTTTTTGCTGCCGACCGCTCCCACCACGTGTCCACCGTTATCGCTCCCGCACTCGACGCCGGGGCCGTAGTCATCACCGACCGCTACGTCGACTCTTCTATCGCCTACCAGGCGGGCGGCCGTGAACTGCTCAGTTCAGAAATTGAGGAATTGTCCCGATGGGCCACCGGTGGGCTGATGCCCCACCTGACCATCCTGCTTGACGTGGACGCCGCCACCGCAGCCGCGCGGGCGGGAGGCAACCCTGACCGGCTGGAACGCGCCGGGGAGGACTTTCACGCCAGGGTGCGGCAGGTCTACCTAGCACGGGCTGCCGCCGACCCTGCCCGATGGATCACCCTGAGTGCCGCAGCCTCCATCGACAGCATCCAAGGCCAGATGAGGGCCGCCGTCACCGCCCACCTGGAAGGCCGGGAAGGAACAGGAACTCTATGACCGTCTGGGATGAGGTTGTCGGGCAAGACGCCGCCGTTGCAACCCTGCAACATGCGGCCTCCACCCCCCAGGCCATGACCCACGCCTGGCTTTTTACCGGTCCGCCCGGATCTGGGAGGTCTGTCGCCGCCAGAGCCTTCGCCGCTGCCCTTGAATGTGAACGCCCTGCTGGTGGGGCTGCTGCTGGAGTTGAAGGCGGGGCTGAAAGCGCGGCTGGTATAGCAGCGCCCGGCTGCGGGCAATGTCAGCAATGCCGCATGGTCATGGCTGGAACCCACCCGGCCGTCACCCTGGTGGCCACCGACAAGGCGATTATCAGCATTGACGAAGTCCGCGGCCTCATCGCCTCGGCGGCCCGCACCCCATCGTCGGGCCGTTACCGCATTATCGTTGTCGAAGACGCCGACCGCATGGTGGAAAAAACCACTAATGTGCTGCTCAAATCCATCGAAGAACCCCCCGCCCACACGGTGTGGATTCTGTGCGCCCCCACTGCAGGCGACGTGCTGCCCACTATCCGGTCACGCTGCCGGCCTGTGGTGCTCCGGGTGCCCGCCCCCCAGGCTGTCGCCGACCTCATCGTTCGCCGTGACGGGGTTGATGCTGCCGTGGCCTTGGCGGCAGCCCAGGCGGCGCAAAGCCATGTAGGCCTGGCCCGCCGACTGGCCCGTGACCCAGACGCCCGCCGCCGCCGCGCAGACATTCTGGCCCTCCCCCTCCAAGTGCGTGGCGTAGGAGACGCCGTCATCGCAGCAGACCGCCTGGTGTCCATCGCTAAAAAAGAGTCAGAATCAGCAACCGTTGAACGTGACACGGAAGAAAAAGCCCAACTTTTACGCGCCCTGGGTGTTGAGCCGGGAGCCAGTGTGCCCCCCCGGCTGCGGTCTCAAGTGAAAAACCTGGAAGATGACCAGAAACGCCGGGCTACCCGCCGTCAACGTGACATGCTCGACCGGGCCATGCTCGACCTGCTCTCCCTCTACCGTGACGTTCTTCTTATCCAAATGGGCGCAGGCGCCAACCACCCCATCGACCTGGTCAACGGCGCCGACCCCACCCTCGACCGGCATATTCGAGCCTTAGCAGCAGCAACTACCCCGCAAAGCACTCTGGAGCGGATGGATGCCATCGGGCAGGCGAGGCAACGTGTTCAACAGAACGTTCCGCCACTGCTTGCTTGCGAGGCCATGATGGTTGCCCTGCGGTAACGTACCGCGTGTGGTGTGGATGCGCGTCGGTGCGCGACAAACAGTGGCGGTGGCCTGCGCGCTTGTGCTTGCCCTGGGGGCTACCAGTGCAGGCTGCTCCCGGTTTGGTGGGCGCCCTCCAGGCGAGGCTAGTCCTTCAGCACCCAGCCTGATGACCCCTGCGCCCAGGGTCGCCCCTGACGGCATCCCGGTAGGCTTTGAAGGCTTCATCAGGCAAAACATCCCCTGGCATCCTTGTGACAACGCCGACCAGGTTGACCCGCACGATGGACAAGGCTTCGACTGCGCTACCATCGACGCCCCGCTCAGTTGGCAAGACCCTGCCGCCGGAACCATCACCCTAGCCCTCGCCCGGCACGTGGCCACCGGCAACAGGCAGGGTGCCCTGCTGACCAACCCGGGCGGGCCGGGAGCATCAGGTGTGGACTACATTGTGTCCGCCTGGAGTGAATACGGTCAAAAACTGCGGGATGCCTACGACGTGGTTTCTTTCGACCCGCGGGGCGTGCAACGATCCACCCCCATCGTCTGCATGGATGACGCCGATAAAGATGCCTTCCTGGCTGCTTCTTACTCTGACACGGAGGCCGGGATAGCGCAGATGGCTGCCGACGCCGAAGCCTGGGGGCAGGCTTGCGCACGCAATACTGGCCCCCTGCTGGGCCATGTTGACACGCAGTCCGCCGCCTATGACATGAACCTCATCAGGGTGCTGCTGGGGGAAAAATCCCTCAACTATATGGGTTTCTCTTACGGCACACAGTTGGGCGCCTACTACGCGGGCCTCTTCCCGCAGGTGGTGGGACGCATGGTGCTTGATGGGGCTATCGACATCACCCTGTCTACCGACGATGCAGCCCTCCAGCAGGCGATGGGCATTGAGCAGGCCCTGCGGCAGTACGTGGATAACTGCCTGGCCAGCGCCGGATGCCCACTCACTGGCCCCACTGACAGGGCGATGGGGCAGATCAAGGGCATATTTGATGCCGCGCTGAACCGTCCCTTCCCTACGTCTACGGGCCGGGATGTCACGCAGACACTGGCCTTCTTTGGTGTGGCCGTCACCCTCTACGACCAGCGATCCTGGCCGGTGCTCACCCAGGCTCTGCAAGAGGTGATGGAGCATGGCTCCGGTAACGCCCTGCTCTACCTGGCCGACTTTTACAACGACCGCAAGCCAGGCGGGTCTTTCAGTACCAACTCCATTGAGGCTTTCATCGCTATCGGCTGCCTTGACTCGCGTGGCACCACCGACCTGGCTGCCATGAAATCTGAGGCTGCGCGAATCATTGAAGCGGCCCCCACTGTTGGCGAATTCTTTGGCTACGGTGGCATCACCTGTCAAGACTGGCCGTACCCGCTAGTTCCCGCTCAGTTTGATTTCAGCGCGCCGGGGGCTGGCCCCATCGTGGTTATCGGTACCACGCACGATCCGGCCACCCCCTACCGCTGGGCTCAAGCCCTGACCAACACCTTGGCCGATGCCATCCTGCTCACTTTTGACGGGGAAGGGCACACCGCTTACGGCCGGTCTAACGCCTGCATTGTCGACACCGTTGACGCCTACCTGGTTGATGGAACTGTTCCTGAGAAGGGAAAAACCTGCTAATGCCTGCCGCTGCTGCCGACCCTGCCGTTACCGACCCTGCTTCTACTACCAGCCCTGCCGTTTTTGCGCCCCGTCTCACCAATGACGACATTCCCGGCAGTGTCCCTGACCTGGCTTCAGCGCCGCCTGTTGGCTGGGGGATTCTGGGGGCCGGGAAGATTGCCGCCTCCTTTACCCGGGGCATCGTTGAACGCACCCCTATGCGGGTTGCCGCCGTGGGGTCGCGGTCGGTTGCTAAAGCGCACAGCTTTGTTGACGCCAATGTGCGTGCGGTAGGCGGGTCAGTAGACCAGCATCCAGCGGTCGCTCACGGCAGTTATGCAAGCCTGGTTGCTGATGGCGGCGTTGACGTGGTCTACGTGGCCACCCCACACAGTTTCCACCTTGACCACGCCCTGCTTGCTATCGAAGCCGGTAAGCATGTGCTGGTTGAGAAGCCGCTGACCCGCAGTGCCGCTGAATCCCGCATCTTGTTGGATGCGGCCCGCCAGGCTGGGGTCTTCTGCATGGAGGCCGTGTGGACCCGTTTTTTGCCGCATATTGTGGCTGCCCGGTCGGCTATTGCCCGCGGCCTGATCGGCCAAGTAAAAACCATTATTGCTGATTTTGATGTGGCTTTCGCCTACGATCCGGCTCACCGGATTTTCGCGCCAGACCTGGCTGGTGGAGCCCTGCTCGACCTGGGGATTTACCCTATTCAACTGGCGCATGACCTGCTTGGCGTCCCGAACGATCAGGTGATCCGCGGCACTTTGGCCCCTACCGGCGTGGACGACCATGTGTCGCTGATTTACACCTGGACCGGCGGCCAGCAGGCTATCTTGCACACGTCGTCTCGGGCAGCCGGGGCGGTGGCAGCCACCATTGAGGGCACGGAGGGCCGCATCGTCATTCCGACGCAGTTCCACGCCCCCGCCAACATGACGGTGGTACGTGACGACGGCCAACGCTGGGACTTCACCACGCCTGTCGGCGAAGGCAAGGTGTACGAGGCTGCCGCTGTCGCCCGGCTTATTGTCGCAGGTGAAACCCAGTCTCCCCGCCACCCTTGGGCAGACACCCTAGAACTGGCTGCCCTGCTCGATGAGGCGCGGGCCGCCCTGGGAGTCGTCTATCCCGGCGAGTAAGTTCCGGGTGCTTTACGGCAAACGCCAGTCGATGGGGGCTGCCCCTTGGGCGGCGAGCAGGTCATTGACGCGGCTGAAGGGGCGTGACCCGAAGAAGCCACGGTGGGCCGACAGGGGGCTGGGGTGGACGCTGGCAACGGAGGGGATGCCAGCGGCGTTGAGAAGAGGCGTGAGGGTTGCAGCATCGCGGCCCCAGAGGATTGCGACGAGTGGGGTCTTGCGGGCAATCAGCGCCTGGATGGCCGCCTCAGTGATAGCCTCCCAGCCTTTGCCGCGATGGGAGCCTGCCGCGCCGGGGGAGACGCTGAGCACCCTGTTGAGCATGAGCACGCCTTGGTCGGCCCAGGGTGACAGGTCGCCGCAGGTGGGCATCGGTGCGCCCACATCGGTGACAAGTTCACGGAAAATGTTGGCCAGCGATTTTGGCAGGGGTGTCACCTGCGGTTGCACTGAAAAAGACAAGCCCATCGCGTGCCCAGGTGTCGGGTAGGGGTCTTGGCCTACTACCAGTACGCGCACGTCTGCCAGTGGCCGGGTAAAGGCCCGCAACACGTTCTGCCCGGCCGGGAGGTAGCCGCGCCCTGCCGCGATTTCCGCGCGCAGAAAATCCCCCATGGCCCGGATCTGCGGTTCTACTGGCGCCAGGGCGGCAGCCCAGCCGGGGTCGATAATGTCAGCCAGTGGTGCGGGGGTATTCACCTGCCTGACGTTACCTTCTG
>JAITCK010000083.1 GCA_031283115.1 Cellulomonadaceae bacterium
CGCACTGCATAGTGGAAGATGGTGCGTTTGAGATTGGAGCCGGCAGCCTTCTGCTGGGCCGAGTTGTAGACCTTCTCGAAGACGCGCGGCACAGCCAGCAGGAAGGAGGGTTTGAAGGAGCCCAGGTCGGCGACCAGGTTTTTCACGTCGGGGGCGTGGCCCAGCACGCCCGACCCGGACGACAGGACGGCCACTTGGATGAGGCGGGCGAAAACGTGGGCGATGGGCAGGAAGAGCAGGGTGCGGCTGCCGGGAACCTCAATGACTTCGGGCAGGACGATGCGGGCGTTGAGGCAGATGTGGGCGAAGTTGCCGTGGGTCAGTTCGGCGCCTTTGGGGCGGCCTGTTGAGCCGGACGTGTAAATGATGGTGGCCAGGTCGTCGCTGCGGACGGCGTCGCGGCGGGTGACGACAGCGGATTCGTCGACGTCTTTGCCAGCATCGCGCAGGGCCAGTAGGCCGCCGTCGTCGATGACGATGACGTCTTCAAGGTGGGGGAGCCGTTCACGTACTTCCGCCACTGTCTGCGCGTGACCGGCCTGTTCGACGACGACCAGCCGGGCTTCAGCATCAGACAATATGTATTCCACCTGGTCGGCAGCCGACGTTTCGTAGATGGGGACGGGCACAGCGCCGACAGCCCACAGGGCGTAGTCGACTACCGTCCATTCGTAGCGGGTTCGGGACATGATGGCCACCCGGTCGCCCACGTTGACGCCGCGGGCAATAAAGCCGCGGGCTAGGGCGGTGACATGCCGGTCAAAGGTGACTGCTGAGACGGTGAGCCAAGGCCCGTCGAGGGTTTCGCGGCGCTCCAGCATGGGGCCGTCACCCGTGCGCTTGACGCGGTCTTGCAGCATCGAGTTGATGGATGTTGCGGGCGTGATGTCGACGCGGTTGGGTTGCGAGGCGGTGGTCATGCGGGGGCCGTCCTTGTCAGCGAGAGGGCAAGCGAAACGTCATAACTAGGCCAGCGTATCGCCGCACGGGGGTCAAGGCATCCCGCGCGCCGTGGCGGCCAGCCGGGTTGTGGCAGGGCGGTGGCCCCCGCGCGCTGGCTGGGGCCAGTAGGCTTGCCGTGTGACTTCTGAGATTCCGGGCGAGATTCTTGCCATTCGAGCGTCCATTGACAACATTGACGCGGCTTTGGTGCACCTGTTGGCTGAACGGTTCAAGATGACGCGGAGGGTTGGGGAAATCAAAGCGGTCACCGCTATGCCTCCTGCTGATCCTTCCCGTGACGCCGCCCAGATTGAGCGCCTGACCAGCATTGCTACTGAGGCTGGCTTGGATCCGGCCTTTGCTGAAGCCTTCCGGGCTTTCATTGTTGCCGAGGTGATCCGTCACCATAAACTGATCGCGGCCGACTATGCTGCCAGCGGTCACGCGGCTGACCTTCCGCCGCTCGACACCTTCGCTTGAAGAGGCTAGGCAGTGTCTTTTTCCGCCACACGTCGCGCCGCATCGCCGCGGGGGTGGCTTGCTGGGGGAGACTTGGGCAACGAGTACAGCACCCACCCACCCCATCGGAGGCGTTGACGTTTTATGAAGAGCGACTGGATCAAGCCCCTCATTGGTAAGCCTGGCCCCTTTGCGACAGTGTTTCTTGACGCGACACCGTCGGGCAAGGCAGGCGACCAGGATGTTGCCCACCGATGGCGGGTGGTACGTCGTTCTTTAGCCCAGCAGGGTGCCCCTGATGCCATTCTTGACACCCTGGAAGATGCCGCCTTGCAACCCACTCGGAAGGCGGGTGCTCACGGTCGCGTGCTCATTGCTGACGCCGATGGTATCCATGTGGACAAGGCGCTGCGGGCCAGGCCCGTTACCCCTGTCGGCTTGTGGAATCCGCTGCCTGCCTTGGTGCAGGCTGCTTTGGCAGCCCAGGATGAGGTGCACGGGATTCGGGTGGGTGTTGATTCGACGGGCGCTGACGTGTTGCTGGCTGGCCCGCACGGCTGGGGGCAGGCCCGCAGTATTGACGCCCCGCACGATGACGACGGCACTGTTGACCCTATCGGCCCGTCTCGTGGCGGGCGGCGTGGTGGCGGCAACAGTGGCGACCGCGGTGATGGGTCGCATGGCCGCAGTGAGGACACCCACCTGCATAACGCTGAGGCTATCGCCCGTGAACTTGACCATATTGCGGCTGCCGACCGCCCGGAAGTGATCTTCTTGTGGGGTGAGGCCCGCATGGTGGCTGCCGTCCGGTCTGCTGTGGGTTCGGCTGCTGCCGGGCTGGTGGTGGAGGTTCCTGGCGGCCACCGGGGCGTTGATGTGCCTGCTGGCCCCTTCCGTGACCGGTTTGATGAGGCCATTGTTGCCTTCCGGGCTGCGCGAACGGGTGCCGTGCTTGAGGACTTCCAGGCGGCTCGCGGCCACAACCGGGCTGTGTCGGGCATTGACGATGTGGTGGCTGTGCTCAACCGTGGCCAGGTGGCCGAGTTGGTTCTTGATGCGGGTATCGGTTTGGAGCCGGTGTTCACGTCTGCCGATGAGTCGCAGGTCAAGGCCCTGCGGGAGACTTTGTGGACGGGCGTAGACCCTATTGCTATCTCTGCTGATCCTGGGGCGTTGCCGGATGCGTCGGGCAGGCTGGAGAAACTGCCTGCCGCTATTGCCCTGGTTCGGTCTGCTGTTGGGCAAGACGCAGGCCTGACCTTCGCCCCGGAGGGCGCTGTCGACCTGTACGACGGTGTCGGCGCTATTCTCCGCTGGACGGACGATGCCACCCCCGCCGACTCTGCCGCCTCCATGCTGCGGTGAGCCGCAGGCGGTTGCCACAGAACAAAGAAACCCGACTCCTCACGCGGAGGAGCCGGGTTTCTTCATGTCAATGACGTGCGTCAGGCGGCCAGGGGCTGCTTGCGGGAGGCAGCAGCGGCGGCGGCCCGGCGGGCGTCAACCTTGTCCTCACCCTTCTTGAAGAGGTACTTCAAGCCTTCGATGGCGCAGAACACGACAAAGGCGGACGGGATGATGATGGCCCATTGACGCAGCGAGGTCGGGACGATGCCGAACAGCTGGTTCATGGCCGGGATGTACATCAGGGCCATGTGGGCGACGGCCAGGATGATCAGCGAGATGCCCAGGGTCTTGTTGCCGCGGAAGATGTCCCAGGTGAAGGACGACGAGTTGATGCGGCGAACGTTGAAGACGTGAGCAACCTGGGCCAGCATGAGCATGGACAGGGCGGCAGAACGCGCCTCAACCAGCGTGGAGCCAACCACGTTCATTTCGAAGAGGAAGATGCCCACCTCGAAGATGGCCATGGTCCAACCGAAGATGAAGATGTGGCGGGCGTAACGCTTGGTGATCAGCGGTTCCTTGGTGTCGCGGGGGCGACGACGCATGAGGCCGGGTTCACCGGGCTCCGAGGCGAAGGTGAGGTCGAGGCAGACGGCCACCACCATGTTGAGCCAGAGGATGAGCGTGGGGGTCAGCGGCGCGGTGATCGCGTCCGAGCCTTCGACAAAACGCCAGCCCAAGAAGGAGGCGAGCAAGATACCCGTGGTCTGGGCAACGTTCGCCGGGAGGGCGAACATGGCGCACTTCTTGATGTTGTCGAACACGCGACGGCCTTCGAAGATGGCCTTCTCAATGGTGGAGAAGTTGTCATCAAGGAGGATGAGGTCTGCGGCAGCCTTGGTGGCTTCCGTGCCCTTGACACCCATGGCTACACCGACATTGGCCTGCGAGAGGGCGGGGGCGTCGTTGACGCCGTCACCCGTCATGGCCACGATTTCACCGTGGGTTTGCAGGGCGCGGACGATGCGAATCTTGTGTTCGGGCGACACGCGGGCGAATACGTGAACGTCGCGGACAACGGCCGCGAGATCTTCGTCGCTCATGGCTTCGAGTTCGGGGCCGGTCAGGGCGTTGGCTTCACCGTGGGTGATACCCATTTCTTCGGCAATGGCCTTGGCCGTGATGACGTGGTCACCGGTAATCATCTTGACGTCGATGGAGGCGGCGTGGGCTTCTGCAATCGACTGGATGGCTTCGGGGCGGGGCGGGTCGACGATGCCGACGATGCCGACAAGGGTGAGCCCCTGCGGGCCGCCGTTCTCGGGGGCGGTCAGACCGTCTACGTCGCGGGCGACGTCCATGCGGGCAGCAGCGAGAACGCGCAGACCCTGCTTGGCCATGGCGGTCATTTCGGCGTGCCAGAACTCGGTGTCGAGGGCTTCTACGCCGTTGGCACCCAGTTGGGTGGTGCAGCGGTCCATGACTTGACCGAGGGCACCCTTGACGAATACGTGACGGTTGCCGTCGGTGTCTTCGTTGAGGGTGGCCATGTACTTGTTGGCCGAGTCGAAGGGGATTTCCGCTAGGCGGGTCCAGCCTTCGCCGGTGAAGCCGGTTTTGCGGCCCAGCACGTACATGGAGCCTTCGGTGGGCTCACCGGTCAGGGTCCACAGGCCGCCCACTTCGGTGGGCTCGTTGATGAAGGACTCGTTACACAGGACGGAAGTTTCCGACAGGGAGATGAGTTCTGCGGGGAAGCTGTCGAGGGCGTTGCCGTCAACGGTGATGTCACCGAAGGGGGCGTAACCGGTGCCGCCCACGGCGTACTCGTGGCTGTGGGTACGAACTACGCGGACGGTCATCTCGTTTTGGGTCAGCGTGCCGGTCTTGTCCGAACAGATGGTGGACACGGCGCCCAGGGTCTCAGTGGAGGTGAGGTTACGGCTGATGGACTTGCGCTGGGCCATAGCGGCCACACCCATTGCCAGGGCGATGGTGACTACGGCGGACAGGCCTTCGGGGATGGCGGCGGCGGCCACGGCAACACCCGAGGACACGATGTCGAAGGCGGACATGTTGTGAACCAGCCAGCCGACAAGCGACATGACAACGGCCAGGGCGATAACGAAGACGGCAATGTTCTTGCCGAACTTGTCCATGGTGCGGGACAGCGGGGTTTCCTCGTGGGTGGCTGAGGCCATGAGGTCTTGGATGCGACCGATTTCTGTGTCGGCACCCGTACCAGTGATGACGGCGGTACCGGTACCGGCGACGATGATGGTGGAACTAAAGAGCATGTTGGTGCGGTCACCGAGGCCAGAGCGTTCGTCCAGGGGGGCGACGGTCTTTTCTGCGGGCACGGATTCGCCGGTCAGCGCGGCTTCTTCGATTTGCAGGTTGGTGGTGTCGATGATGCGGGCGTCAGCGGGGGCGCGGTCACCGGCCTTGATGCGGATGACGTCGCCGGGAACCAGGGTTTCGGCGTCGATCTCGGTCCATTGGCCGTCGCGCAGGGCGAGGGCGTTGAGGGACAGCATCTTTTTGATGGCGTCGAGGGACTTTTCGGCCCGGCCTTCTTGCACCATGCCGATGCTGATGGTGACGGCGACGACGACGAGCAGTACCCAGCCGTCAACGTAGGAGCCAAGCAGGAACTTGGCGACTGCCGCGATGAGCAGGATGATGATGATGACATTCTTCATGTGCCCGGCCAGACGCACATACCAGGGCGTCTTTTTGGGTTCAGGAAGTTTGTTCAGGCCGTGGGTAGCCAGACGACGCGCCGCTTCGGCGCTGGTCAGGCCCGCTTCTGCGGTGACATTGTGTTCAGCGAGGACGTTCGATGCGTCATTCGCCCAGGGCGCAACCATGATGGCTACTTCTCCTCAAAGGTGGTGGACTAAAAGGTAACAACTGGACAACAATGCCAGCGCGGCCTGCGTACCTTCGCAACCTGTCTTCGCTCTCCCCCTGCTCTTGGCCAAAAATGCGTGTATGACCCCCGTCACTTGCTGGGCGCCAAAGGGCCTTACCGGTTCTTGACCGGTAAGGCCCTTTGGTGGGGTGATCCTTGGGTGTCAGGCGGCGTTGGGGGTGACGTAGGCGGTGAAGTCCCAGGTGCCGGTGGTGTCGTTGAGGAGGGGGAGGGTGACCAGGAAGGCCTCGGTGGGGGTGGCGCCATCGGGGGTGTCCGTCTCGGTGACCAGGTAGAGGCCGGTGGGGATGCCGGAGCCAGAGTTGGTGAAGTCGGCGATTCCGTTGGCGTTGGTTTCTGCAGTTTCGGTGTGGCCGACGGTGTTGTCGTCAGAGACGATCTGCTGGGCGGCTGCCACGGTGAGGTTCTCGGCTGCCATGCGGCCGTGGGGGGTGGTGAGGTCGATGGGGTTGCCGTCGGCGTCGACGGTCACTTGCTCGATGGAGTAGGTGGCACCGGCAACGGGGGCGCCCCAGGCTGCGGAACCGGCTGCGGTTGCGTCAGCGTGTGCTTCGTCCGTCTTGACGATGACGAGTTCGCCAGTGGTGTTGGCTTCGGCAGTGTGTGCGGCGGCGAGGCTTTCAGCGGCAGCAGGAGCATTGAATGCGAGACCGGCTACGGCGAGAATGGCGGCGGTAACGACAACACGTGCAGAAGTGTTGGTGTGTGCCTGACGCTTGATGGTGAACATGATCTCCGCCTCGTTGCTGTGAGAAATGATTTTCGAAACCGGTGAGAGTTTCTGTATCGCTTTCAATAAGAAGTATTCACCCGTTATTGGTAATAGTGCAAGGCGAATAGGCGTTACCCGCATCACAAAGAGTGAATCCTGGGTTTACCGAGTGAAATATCATACATTTATGCAGGTCAAAGCGGTAAATGAAGTGGTGAGAATGTTTGTATCCTGCCTCACAATAAGGCGTTTGTGAGGGCGGCCACAACAATAATGTGACCCACTAGAGTGACCCCGATAACAGTAGATTTCTGTGCGTGGAATAACGTGTCACCGGTCACAGGAAATAAGTGGTCTGGCCCACAAAAAGATGAGTGTTTCGGCTCACAAAACAATAAGTGCTTTACCTCACATAACAATAAGTGACGGGTGACACAATAAATAAAGTGTCACCCGTCACAAAGGTAAAGCAATCCCTATTCACACGGCAGTAACTGGCGGGTTCGACGGGCAGGCTGGGTTGCCAGTCCTCAACCGCCTAGGCGCGCGGCTGCTTGGCAGGAGGCTCACCTAGAGTGTGGCTGCTGGCAGTGATGCCGCCTTGGAGGGCAGGGTCGAAGGCGCCATCGGCGGCCTCGGTCACCGTGAAGTCGCCGGTGATGGTGGCGGCCTCCCGCAGGTCTGCTGCGGCAGCGTCCACGCCGGGGCGGGCGGTAGCAGGCACGGCCAGGTTGACGGCCAGCAGGGGGGTTTTCATGGACACCTTGGCTTCGGACTTGATTTTGCGCAGCACGGCCAGAGCATTCCCGGCATCGGCCAGCAGGGAGGCCGGGCTGTCCGCAGCGGCTTGACGCAACACGTCAGCCGTGGGCCAGGCGGCCCGGTGGATGGAATCGCCAGCGGCAACGCCGCCGTGCCACCAACTCCACACCTCTTCGGTAGCGAAGGGAAGGACGGGGGCCAGCAGGCGCAGTAGTACATCCAAGGCG
The DNA here is from genome assembly GCA_031283115.1 of Cellulomonadaceae bacterium. Classification (GTDB taxonomy): domain Bacteria; phylum Actinomycetota; class Actinomycetes; order Actinomycetales; family Cellulomonadaceae; genus Xylanimonas. The sequence continues at coordinate 7,385 of JAITCK010000083.1, forward strand.
ATGAGCAGGGCCGTCTGGGCGGACAGGGCGCCAGCCCCCTGCGAGTAGGCCCGCGACTTGACCAGTTCGACGTAGTCGTCGCAGAAGGTCCAGAAGAAGGTTTCTGTCGCCTCAAGGGCCCGCGTGTGGTCGTAAGCGTTGTAGGAGGCGGTTGCGGCCTCGACCACGTCGGCGAGGGCGGCCAGCATGGCTTGGTCGATGGGGTGGGTGACGGCTGCCGGGTCGAGGGACACGGTGGAACCTGCCCCGCCGCCAAAGGACAGGACAAACTTGCTGGCGTTGAGAACCTTGATGGCCAGGCGGCGGCCAATCTTCATCATGCCCTCGTCCAGGGCGGCATCCACACCCAGGCGGGCCGAGGCTGCCCAGTAGCGGACGGCGTCGGCGGAGTGTTGTTCCAGCATGGACATGGGGGTGACCACGTTGCCCTTGGATTTGGACATCTTTTTGCGGTCTGGGTCCAAGATAAAGCCGGAGATAGCGGCGTCACTCCAGGGCAGGCCGTCCAGTTCCAGGTGTGACCGGACTACGGTGGAGAAAAGCCAGGTGCGGATGATGTCTTGGGCTTGGGGCCGCAAGTCCATGGGATAGACGCGGGCGAACAGATCCTGGTCGCGCTCCCAACCTGAGGCGATCAGAGGAGTCAAGGAGGAGGTAGCCCAGGTGTCCATGACGTCGGCTTCGCCCACAAAACCGCCGGGGACTCCGCGCTGGGCTTCGGTGAAACCGGCAGGCACCTGGGAGGTGGGGTCGACGGGCAGGGAGGCTTCATTAGGCACGATGGGGCTGTCGTAGTCAACCTCGCCGGTGGGCAGAACCGGGTACCACACGGGAATGGCCACGCCGAAGAAGCGTTGACGGCTAATCAGCCAGTCGCCGTTGAGGCCGCCCACCCAGTTGTCGTAGCGAACCCGCATAAAGTCGGGGTGGAAGGTGAGTTGGCTGCCACGGGCCAGCAACTCAGTTTTGAGGTCAGCCGTCGCGCCGTGGCGGGTGAAGTCGCGGCCACCGTTGCGGATGTACCACTGGCGGGAGGTGACGATTTCCAGGGGCTTGTCGCCCTTCTCGAAAAAGTTGGTGTTTCGGGTGACGGGTGTCTGCTCCCCGTCCAGGTC
>JAITCK010000140.1 GCA_031283115.1 Cellulomonadaceae bacterium
CCATGATGGGGAAGAGGGACAGCACCACGGCGAAAGGGTGAACAAAAAAGTTAGCCGCCCACTGCAGAAAGGCGTCAAGGAACCCGCTCATGCTTTACCCATCCCGCCCTGCTTGAAGGTGTCGCTGATGAAGTGTGTGGGCAGGTTTTGTTCTGGCGCCACCACGTAATACCTAGCCTGGTGGCGGGAGCGTTCGTCACCGAATCTTTCGGCATACATGGCTTCAAGCAGTTGCTTGCGCCGCTCCATCGCAGCACCGTCGAAAGTTTTTTTGACCGGGTACACCTTGCGTTCTCGATGGTTGTTGCGTAGCAGCAGGTAAATGCTGAACCCCAGCACCACAACGACAATGATGAGGATGGCCCGTTTGAGGAAAGTGTCGAGTTGAAAACCGTCCGTGTAAGCCCAATGGTAGATGCCCTCCCACAGGGTGTGACGGTTCACCGAGTTGAATAGCACCAGGATGGGGTAGACAAGAAAAATCCACAGCAGTATAGAGACGACAATCTCCCGTGTTTTGAGCCACCTGTTGCCGCGTTCGTAAAACCTGTCTTGAACAAAATCTTCAGTGGCTTTTTCGGGTTGTTTTGCCGGTTTCTTGAGAGGTGACATCAGGAAGCCCCCCTCAGAGCATCATTGTCGACACCTGCGACATCGCCTACCCGAGCCCGCATCTCTACCACTCTGGCGGCCGCATCAGAGGCCAACAGTTCTCGTTCTTTATCGACGATGGTGGCGGTCACGCCAAAGCCGCCGTAATGCTTGTTGTGTTGAAGTTCAGCCTTCAACATGTAGACGGCCGCATCCATGAAGGTGGCCTGCCCGGAGTCGAAGTAGCGCAGCAGCAGGGTGACCATCTGCACGGAAAGGAACTCCTCAGGAATCAGCCCGGCAATGAACACAGGTTCGCTGAGGATGGCCCGCGTGCTGTCGTCTACCCGGTCGCGTTCTTGGAAGTACCGTTTACGCGCCGACTGTTCCGCTAGGCCACGCAGGCCAGCCATGACCCGCGACCTCCATAGGCGTCCCAGCCCGAAAAACCCGATGAGAAAAATGAACACTGTCACCGCGATGAGGCTGAAAGCCCGCATCATCGTGTCATGGAAGCCACTGCCGAAACTGCTGGCATGAGTCGCGCCAGCCTCAGCCACCGCAAAAAAAGCCCAGATCACTAGGGGAATAATCAGCGCGGCCAGCGTAGTGATGACGGTGCGTTGCCGGGCGATAGCCCTATCCATGTCCCGCAGGGCTTCGTTACGGCGGCGACTGTTGCCTTCAAGCCGAAGGAGGGCGTCGAGGGCATCGGCGCAACTTTGTCGGTCAACGTTGTCCGACGCAATGGAAGTCACAATGCTGTCCCCTTGTCACCATCCGATGTGGCAGCGTCTCGCGCTGCCGCCACATCCTGGCTATCAACAGTCTGCGCTCCAAAACTGTGCCTTCCTGCGCCCGGCTCACCGGCCTGGCCTCGCTCTTCGTTGCGGATGACATCGGCAAGAATGTTGGGCAGGCCGAAGGGGTTGTGGAATCCGTGTTTGAAGAAGAAGTCCGAATATTCCATGTCATCAACGGTGAGGTCTTGTTCGATGGCCAGGGAGTACAGGTCGGCTACGCCAGAGATCTCGTAGACGGTGCCCCGTACTGAAATGCCTAAAATGAGGTGGCTGCCTTTTTCGTAGACGAGTCGGGCCTCATAGAACCTGTCGGAGTCGATGTAGTTGTTGCGTGTGTAGGCGACTGCCGCGTCAAACCCTTCGCTGAGTGCTCGTTTGAGGCTGAGGCCGGTCATCGCCAACGTGTGGTCGCCAAAGTTGAGGCTGTAGGTGCCTTGGGAGGAGTTGAGTTTGCGGCGCGGCCCCATCAGGTTGACGGCAGCGATCTCACCCTGTCGGAAGGCGTCGCTGGCGTGGGGCACGTAGGTGGGGACGATGACGTGTTTGAGGGTGGTTGTTGAGCAGTCGCCGACAGCGAAAACGTCGGGTTCTGACGTTCGCATGTAGTCGTCTACGACGATGGCCCCCATTTCGCCGAGTTCTACCTGCCCGCCCACCAGTACCGTGTTGGGGCGGAAGCCGGTGCAGTAGATGATGCCGTCGGCTGTGTAGGTTTCCCCGGCCTGCGTTACGACGGTGATGTTGCGGCCGCCTTCGGCGGTGTCGGCGGTGATCTGCGTGACTAGGGATGACGTGTGTATTTCGACGCCTTCTTGTTCTAATCCGGCGCGGATCGCTGCGGCGGCGTCATCGTCCAGGTAGCGGTCGAGCAGGGCGGCGGGAGCCTGCAACAGCACGGGGTGGATGCCTGCGTCAATAAGTCCGCGGGTCATCTCAATGCCGATGGCACCGCCACCGATAACGATGACGGTGCGGGCTGTGCTCATGAGTTCTTTGATGCGCACGGCGTCGGAATAGGTTTTGACCACTAGGAGTTTGTCGCGGTAGTCCCCGGCAGCCAGGGGAATCGACGGGTAGGAGCCGGTAGCGATGACCAGTTTGTCGTAAGAGTCAATGTCTAGGTCATCACCGGCTGCGGGCACGAAAATGATCTGTTTGGCATCCGTGTCCACCCGCCGTACCACCATGCCGGTGCGCACGGTGATGCCTTTGGCTTCCAGGGCAGTCGCCGACGTGTACGACCTGATTTTGTCGAAGCTGGGGCTGCCTTGCAGGTAGAGGGGGATGGATTGGGCGACAAAGCCGATAGCGTCCTGTTTTTCATACAGGACGATGTCAGCATCCGGGTATTCCTCGCGTGCCCGCAACGCGCAGGCGATTCCCGCGTGCGACCCACCAACGATGACAACCCGCATGACTTTCCCCTCTCACTGTGATGACTCAATACGGCTGATTAGCCCCGATACAGGCAGATGCTCTGTGGAAACTATGGCTGGTTTTCTTGCGCGCCTGATGCAGGCTCACCGGCAGGTGTCGCCTGTGCACCGGAGTCGCCGGTCGGGTCAGCAGGGGTGGCCGGTTGAGTGGGCCGCATGGCGCCATACTTGGGCGACCCGTCCGGGTTGGTCCATCGCGGGTCAATCTTCCGCTCTGGCGCTGCGGGGGTATCCGGTGCCGGTGCAACAGAACCATCAGCCAAGGCCGGTACGTCAGTCTCACCGGCAGCATTGGCATCAGCCGGCCCGGCCTGCGTCGGATACGGTTTGGGTGCGCCACCCAAGGTGGGCACCGTTGTCGGATTGACTACCTCGGTGATGTGCGGGTGGCTTGCCGCGCCAGCAGGCGACGGCGCCCGCCCCACACCGCCGGGAGACCCTTGCAAGGCCCGTCGGGCATCCATCGCCAAAGCAGGGTCGCACAAGAGCACATAAGAGGCAGCAACAATCTGCGACTGCGAC
>JAITCK010000192.1 GCA_031283115.1 Cellulomonadaceae bacterium
GCTGAACCGGAATTGTTCATTGACTCCAGATTGGCAAATAAATTGCGAGATTGTTATTCTCAAAATATGTCAGAAATTGATAGTTTTCTTATTGACCTGAGTGACAAAATTTATGAGGGTGTGAGAAAGTGGAAGCGAGAGACTTCACGACGCCACCGACGTAGTCTCGTTGGCCAGTGGATTCCAGATGATCTTAATATCGGAAATGAACTCAACGATTTGCAATATGCGTCCATGTCAGTCACCCAATTGCTCGAAAGGGCTATTAGCGACATAGTTTATGACTATCAAATTGATTCTCTACACCTGGTAGAGTCCTTTCTTCTCGATATAGAGCATGAGTCGACAGCGAGAGTCCGACTAATGAATTCTGATATGATTCAGCAAAATATTCGGATGGATGTTGATGGCGAAACTGACACTGCCTATCTGGAATTAAAGGCAGAACTGGAATCTGGAATCGCCAGTGTGCAAATATTGATTGACGATGATCGTCTTTCAGGTGAGGTTGTGTTAGGTTTGGATGATAAGGGAGGATTGCTCGGCATTGAGTTTATTGGCTTCAAAAGCCTTCTGCGTGGAAACTTGGAAAATCCGCAGTACATGCGCGCACTCAAGAACATGGAGGCGTAAAGAAATGGGAAAATCCCAAAAAGCGCAAAAAATAAATGAGCGAATTGGTAGAAAATGGGTTCGAGTTCGAGGGGTGGGTAAGGAAGCTAGAATCGCCACGCACATGTTTTGCGGTTTTTTTATGATTGCAATTATTGCCACGCCTGACGCGGACGGGCAGGGGTGGGGTTTTGAGAGGATCTCATTTCTTGCAATCTTAGTTGTGTTCGTGTTTTCATCCATACGAATCGGAATTTGGGTTTCGGAATCAGAAGTGATGTTTCGACAGTATTGGCGAACTCTTATTCTCCCGCGTGAAGGTTTGCGCATCGAATGGACAAATTTTAGTGGTTTGGCAAACCGTCATGGACGATCAGAATTATTTGCAATGTTAGTTGTGACAGAAAACGGACATGAAATTCCTTTACAATACACTATGGCTCGGTGGAAAAAATGTAGACAACTCGCCAGATTGCTTTCAGATAGAACTTAGTTGCTACCAAATCAATTGTTAGGAGGTGGCATTGTCGTCGGGTGGAGAATCATGTGGTTCTGGATGGCGACGAAAATTCAAGTAAGATTTGTGTAAATGGTGATATTGTTTAGCGAATTGGCGATCTCGATAATTCGAAATATTCGACTATAGGATGAAGTTTTTACTTTATGGTTAGCGGTGTGGAAGATTGGAAAATCCGCAGTAAACTCCGCGATGGCATAAATTAGGAGGAAGCCATGTTGTGTTTTCTATCGCATGGCGCCGTAGGCGCGTTTGCGGGTTTCTACCAGTTCGATGACTCGGCCTGCTGCCTCTTCCAGCGCTAGTTGGGTGGTGTCCAGTACCGGGCAGCGGAGCCTGCGTTGAACAGCAGTAATAGCGTCAAGTTCGTCGAAAATCTGGGCAAGATCGGCGTAACCGCCCAAACGTTCACCACCAGCGGCAGTCGCCCCCATAATGTCGACGCGGCGGCGGCGGATCTCCAGCAGCCGCTCCGGGTCAATGGTGAGCCCCACAATCTTCCACGGGTCGCAATCAAACAGTTCTTGCGGCGGAGCCACCCCCGTCACCAACGGCACATTGGCCGTGGGATACCCCAAATACCCCAAATACATGGACAAGGGTGTTTTGCCGGTGCGTGACGCCCCCACCAGCACCACTTGGGCTTCCGCCAGAGAATCGGTGAGATTGCCGTCATCGTTAGCTACAGCAAACTCCATGGCGTGAATCCGCTCAAAATAGTCTGCCGCCAAACCGACAGGCTGCACCAGCCGGGCAGGCTGCACGCCCGTGCGACCAATCACCGCATCCAACGCCGGAGCCATCAGGTCAGCACAAGGAACCCCCATGGCCGCACATTGCTGCTGCGTGTGCGCTCGCAAACCTAAATCCACCATCGTCAAAAACACTACTGTCGGGCGGTCATCCTGACGCACCGCATCCAAAGCAATATCGAGAGCATCCACGTCACTGATACGCGGGTGGCGCATCACCACAACCTCATCAAGGCCAGGGAACTGCGCCTGCACAGCCCGGGCCACGCGGGCGCCCGTATCCCCCGTCGAATCGGCAATAACATGGATGACAACCTCGGATTCCATACGGCCAGCGTAGTTCCATGTTCGCGGACAGCGCAGGGGTTGACGGACGCACGGCAGTGCAACAGGCGCAGGCGGTAGGGCTAATGTCTGTGGCTCGTGGGATGATGCAGACCGTCATCACGGACACCGAAACTTTGACGGCGCCTCGATAAGGCGTGGCGCCCGACCCACAAGGAGGAGCCTCGTGAGCAACCCCTACTTCAACAACTCAGAACTTTTCGGCAACCCGAAACCCAAGGCAGGCCAGCAGCCCAAGCCTGCCCCCCAATGGGGCGCCTACACCCAGCAGGGTTACCCCACCCAGGCGGCAGCAGGCACAACGACGATGCCCGGCTACACGCACGCCCCGTCATCCACCATCAACGCTAACTCGGTCAACACCGGCTACGGCGTTCCAGGGGCTGACGCTGCCAGCCGTCGCATGACTTACGACGACGTCATCGTCCGCACTGGCGGTCTGCTGATCCTGCTTGTTGCCGTCGCGTTCGCCACCTGGCAGGTCGCCCCCTTCCTCTGGCCTGTCGGCATGATTGTCGGCCTCGTTTTCGGTCTCATCAACTCCTTCAAACGCCAGCCCTCACCCGTGCTCATCGTCCTGTACACGCTGGCCCAGGGCGTGTTCCTGGGCGGGATCTCGCAGGCTTTCGCCGGGGGCACCTTCCAGGGCGAAGCCATGAACAGCATCGTCTTCCAGGCTGTGTTGGCCACCATCGTCACCTTCGGCGCCACCCTGGCCCTGTTCCGCAGCGGCAAAGTCCGGGTCACCCCCAAGTTCACTCGCTGGCTCATCATCGCCTTGGTCGGCTTTATGGCCTTCCAACTCATCAACATGGTGCTGGTGTGGACGGGCCTGCTGGCTGGGGCGGGCGCTCGCGGCGGCGGTATTGGCCTGCTGGTCGGCCTGGTTGCGGTGGGTTTGGCGGCTGCCTCGCTCATCGTTGACTTTGATTCCATCAAACGGGGTGTGGAACGTGGCGCCCCGCAAAAGTTCGCTTGGGCGGCATCTTTCGGCCTCATGGTCACCCTCATTTGGCTGTACATCGAGTTCCTGCGTATCTTCGCCATTCTCGCCGGCAGTCGGCGATAGTCACCATTTCAGGAGCAGCATTTTTCCATGCGTTATGCCGAGCATATTTCTGACCTGGTGGGGAATACTCCGCTGGTCAAACTCAACTCTGTCACTGCCGGGTTGAGCGCCACCATCCTGGCCAAGGTCGAATATTTCAACCCGGGCGGGTCCGTCAAAGACCGGATCGCCTGGAAGATTATCGAAGCTGCCGAAGCGGCAGGACAACTTCAACCCGGCGGAACCATCGTCGAACCTACCAGCGGAAACACTGGTATCGGCCTGGCTTTGGTGGCGCAACGTAAGGGCTACCAGTGCGTGTTTGTCTGCCCGGACAAGGTGGCAAAAGACAAGCGGGACGTGCTGGAAGCCTACGGCGCCCGCGTTGTCGTCTGCCCTACCGCCGTCGAACCGGAAGACCCTCAGTCCTACTATTCGGTGTCTGACCGGCTGGTTGAGGAAATCCCCGGCGCCTTCAAACCCGACCAATACTCCAACCCCAACGGCCCCGCTTCCCATTACGAATCCACCGGCCCGGAAATCTGGGCTGACACGGACGGCCGCATCACCCACCTGGTGACCGGCGTGGGCACGGGCGGAACCGTCACCGGAACTGGCCGCTACCTGCGAGAAATGTCCGCCGCCCGCCCGGAAGTAGACGGTGGCCGCGTCCGCATTGTCGGCGCCGACCCGGAAGGCTCCATCTACTCCGACCCCAACGACATCCACTCCTACTTTGTTGAAGGTGTGGGCGAAGACTTCTGGCCGGAGGCCTACGACACGTCCGTCACCGACGACATCATCACTGTCTCTGATGCCGACTCCTTCGCCATGACTCGCCGCCTGGCCCGCGAGGAAGGCCTGTTGGTGGGCGGTTCCTGCGGCATGGCTGTCGAGGCTGCCGTCCGCCTGGCCCGCCGTCTGGAAGCCGACAACCCGGAGGATGCCGCCAAAGCCGTCATCGTTGTCATCCTGCCCGATTCAGGCCGTGGCTACCTGTCCAAAGTTTTCAACGACGACTGGATGCGAGCCAACGGCTTCGAAGACTCCCTGTAACGTCAACACATCATCTCACTCAACCCATCATCGGACACCAACAGAAAGACACCATCATGACAACCCTGCCTACTACTACCGGCTCCTTCGGTGACAAGCCGACCATCACCTTCCCTGACAGCGACGCCCCCGCAGGCCTGCAAGTTGAAGTCCTCGAAGAAGGCACCGGCCCCGTGGTCGAGGCTGGCCGGTCCATCGTCGTCAACTACCTGGGCCAAACCTGGGGTGGACACGTCTTCGACAACTCTTACGACCGTGGCCAAACCATCGACTTCCCTATCGGCGTCGGTATGGTGATTGGCGGCTGGGACAAGGGCCTGGTGGGCCGCAACGTGGGCGATCGCGTGCTGCTGTCCATCCCGCCGGAGCACGGCTACGGGATGCGCGGTATGCCTGCCGCTGGCATCAAAGGCACCGACACTCTGGTTTTTGTCGTTGACGTTGTCGGCGTGAAGTAACAGCGCCGCTGACGCCAAGCAAACGCACGATGGCCCCGGCTGGGATATTCCCTGGCCGGGGCCATCGTGCCAGTGAGTGCCTTGGTGTTCCGTCCCTGTGGTGATGAGTACAGCCACTCCCGTGGCTAGGCGGCAGCGGTGTGCGTCTGAATGACGGGCGTGAGGGTGCGCCGCCTCGACTCTCAGTGAAGGATGGACGCATGGCCGACTTCACCAGTTTTATCGACACCGCCGACGACGGCACTGCCAGCATCCATGCCGACCTAGCCGTGCTCGGATTCGGTAAGGGTGGTAAAACTTTGGCTGCCACCTTTGCCGCCGCAGGCAAGCGGGCCGTAATGATTGAGCGCAGCGACAGCATGTACGGCGGAACCTGCATCAACATCGGCTGCGTGCCCACCAAAGCCTGGGTGTATCGCGGCGAGCATCCCGAACTAGACGAGGCTGCGGCTGCTGCGGCTGCTGCGGCTGATAGCGGCGACGATAGCGTTGGGGGTGCTGTTGCCGACGCCCGGTTTGCTGCTGCTTCCGCTGCCACATCCACCCTGACCGCTGCCATGCGGGCCAAAAACTTTGCCATGCTGACCACCCCCGACACGGCCACTGTGGTGACAGGTCGAGGTCGCTTTGTTGGGCCCCACACCATTGACGTGACCTCTGCCGCTTCCGCCACTAACTCGCCAGGTGACCGTCTGCTGGTCACCGCTGACACCATCGTCATCAACACTGGCGCCACCTCGGCCCTGCCCGCATCCATTGAGGGCTTGCGCACGTCAACACACGTCATCACGTCCACCGAACTGCTGGCCTTGACGCGGCGGCCCCAACACCTTGTCGTGCTAGGCGGCTCCTACATCGCCGTCGAAATGGCCTCCCTGCAGGCTGCCTTTGGCGTTCCCGTGACAGTGCTTTGCCGGGGTGACCGCCTCCTCAAAGAGGAAGACCCAGCAACCTCCGCCGAAATCGCCAGCCTCCTCACTGACGCCGGAGTCACCATCCGCTATGGGGCGCAACCCCTGGCCGTCACCGATGTTGCCGACGACGACGGCGGTGCGGGCGGGGCTACCGTCACTTTCACGTCCGACGACGGCACCGCGACTGTCAGCGGTGATGTTGTGTTGGCTGCCTTGGGGCGAACCCCCGCCACCACCGACCTGGGCTTGGAGGTCGCAGGTATCACGACGGACACTCACGGCGCCGTCGTCGTTGACGAGTATTTACGCACGTCAACACCAGGCGTTTACGCGGTAGGCGACTGCAACGGCGGCCCCCAACACACCTATATTTCCTTAGATGACTTCCGCATTGTCCGTGACCAGTTGGTTGCTGAGGGGGTTCTCGGCGGCGGTTCCAGCGATTCCGGTGGGGTACCCGCCCGCGCGCTGCGGTCTACCGCCGACCGGGTTGCCGTCCCTACCTGCGTGTTCACCACGCCGCCTTTAGCTCGAGTGGGCATGACGCTGGCCCAGGCACAGGCCACGGGCCGCCCCCTGAAAACGGCGGTGCGGCGGGTCGCCGACATGGCCACCGTGCCCCGTGCCAAAATCGTTGGCGACCCGCGCGGTGTGATGACCGCCGTGGTAGACGCCGAAACAGACCAGATTCTTGGTGTCACCCTGCTGGCCCACGACTCCCACGAACTCATCAACACTGTGGCCGTCGCCATGCGTGCCAGAGTGACCGCCTCCATGCTCCGCGACTCCATCTACATCCACCCCTCCATGACCGAAGCCTTCAACGACCTGTTCGGAGCCCTGGCCTAACGGGTTTTGACGCTGCGGGTCACCGTGAACTTGGGGCTGCGGGAGATTTGCACTGTTGGCCCCACGGCCCGTTCTAGGGCGGGCCGGTAGCGGAGCATGGAGTTGTAGACGCACCACAGGTTTCCGCCAGGCCGCAGCAGGCGCCCGGCGTTGGTGAACATGCGGTGGGCGGCATCCGTTGTCACTGAGGCCCGGTCATGGAAGGGCGGATTACAGACGATAAGGTCAACCTGACCTGCAATGTTGCCGTCATCTAGCAGGGAATCGCCTGCGTTATCACGGGTGACGACGACGCGGCCAGCCAGGCCATTGACCTCCAGCGTCGCCGCAGTTGACGCGACAGCTGCAGCCGACCTGTCGCAGGCGTACACGGTAGCGTCGACGTTCCGCAAGGCGACGATGGCCGCGAGTAATCC
>JAITCK010000204.1 GCA_031283115.1 Cellulomonadaceae bacterium
ACAAGTTTGCCGTCGTCGGTCAGGCGCAGGCCAGGCGGGAGGGCGCCCTTGCTGATGGAGGCCACCACCTTGCCGTCGCCAATGAGTTCGAAGGCGAAGTCGCAGGCCACGCCCAGGGACGCCCCTTCAGGGGTGCCGCCTATCTGCGTGAGGGTGTCCACGCTGATGCTGGCCGCCTGCTTGATGGTTCCGGCAGTGTTTGTTGCAACCAGGGTGAAGGTGAAGGTTCCGCCTTCCAAGGGGATGCCTCGGATGAGCCCCGCGTCAAGCACAAGCCCCACGGGCAGGCGGCCAGCAAGGATGGTGATGGTGGCCGAATCGCCGACATCCCGCAGCACTTGGGAGACGTAGGCCTGGCCCACAGTGGCGTCGCGGGTGGGTGTGATGATTTCTGGCAGGCCGCCCGTGGGCTTGGGGGTGGGTGCGACTGCCGGTGTGGCAGACGGGCTGGCTGTGGGGGTTGCCGTGTGTGTGGGTGTTGCAGTGGGTGTGGCCGTAGGGGTAGGCGGCGGGTCTGTTTCACCCTCTTCGCTGCTGATAACGCGGGCTGAAAGGGCGGGCGGTGTGGCAGCAACAGCAGCGGCAGGGGCGGTCAAGGTGCCGGTCAGTGCGGCACAGGCCCCGGCTACCAGGACAGCCGTCAGTGTCGATGATGCCGATCGTGTTCCGCGCCGCATTGCACGCTCCTTTGCTGGCTGGCCTGCCGCCTGTGCACCTTTGACGCCACAGGCTGATGACATGGCATCACGGTTTCCCTGCCAGCGCAGCAAAGCCACCGCACCGCAACCGAACTGTGATGTTTCCTGAGTCACCTGTCCGCTTGTGTTTGCTGAGCTGGCGCCCCCTGTCGCGGTTGTCACAGCAGTAACGTCGCGGCACTCAGAGAAGTGACGGAAGAGACAGGGTGACGATTATCACGCATCCTCATCCCCGGTTTTCCGCCAAATATGGGCAAAGAAGCGTAATCTAAAAGTTGTGACACAGGACCTGTCCGGCGTGGCCAACGAAGCCGCCGCATCAGAGACTTTCGCGCAGAATGCCACCGCGCAAGAGTCAACCGCGCCCGCCCACGGCAGCGTGCTGACTGACCTGTTCGATTTGGATCTCGGAGTCGACGCACAGGTTCTCGGGGCAACGCCCGAATACACCATTGATGATGTAGCCCAGCGGGCGGGCGTGTCCCGCGAAACAGTGGAGAAGATTCTTCTCTGGTTTGGCCAGCCCAGCCGCAATGCAGCCGCCAAACTTTACACCCAGGCCGATGTAGATGCGGTGGGAAACGTCACCTGGCTGACGGAAGCCCTGCATCTCACGGAGAAAGAAATCTCTTCTGTTGTCATCGCCACCGGCTATGCGTCAGAGACATACAGCAGGTATCTCATCGAACGACTCGTCCACCAGTTGATGACGTCCAGAAACATTGGCGACACCGAGGCCCGCTTCGAAGCCCTGCGCATCGCACCGAAGCAAACCGCCAAGATCATTGACCTTGTGACTTACGGGTTCCGGCGCGCCTTTGCCACCACCACCCACCAGCTCACCACCGACTGCATTGCCCGGCGTGGGGTGGGCAGCGAAGACCAAGACGCCCCCTTCATCTGCGCTATCGGCGTGTGCACCATTGACGAGTTTTCTGACCGGGTCGCCAGCATGGGCACCTGGAACTACGCCAACCAGTTGCGCGACTTCCGCAGCACGGCCTGGAACATTATCAACACTCATGGCGGCCACCTGCTGCGATACAACCCCGACAACTTGCTCTACGTGTCCGCCACCACTGAACTAGGTGCCCGCACGGCACTGGAACTGTGCCAGGCCGGGGTATCAAGCCCCACAGGCCCCGTGCGGGTGGGGCTAACCTGGGGTTATTGCACGCTCATGTTTGCTGACGCTCTTGGAACCGACGTCACCATCGCTGAACGCCTAGCCGATGCGGCAGCCCCCTCGGAGGCGCTTATCTCGCCAATGGCAGGCAGGATGCTCTTCAAGTCGCCCGATTTCCGCTTGTCTCCGCAACAGCAGAGGGCTGTCGAAGGGTTCGACACTCTGGTTCCCCAGCATTTGGCTTACGCCTGATTTTTCCGAGCCTTCCGAGTCCTTGCTGGCCTGACGGGTTCGGCCTTGCTGGTCTAGCCGGAAGGTTACGTCGTTTGTGCCACCCAGGCAGCGTGCATGGTCGCATAGATGCCACCGGCTGCCACAAGATCGGTGTGGGTTCCTACCTCGACCAGATTTCCCTGGTCAACAACAAGAACCAGGTCGCTGGCCTCAGCCGTGGACAGACGGTGAGCGATAGTCAGCGTGGACCGGTGGGCGGTGAGCCGTTCCAAGGCTCGGGCAATACGCACCTCCGTGGCCGGATCCACAGCAGAGGTGGCTTCGTCAAGAACCAGCAGGTCAGGTTCTGCCAGGGCAGCCCGAACGATGGCAACCAGTTGCCTCTCCCCCGCACTCAACGATTCACCCCGCTGGCCGACAGGCGTGTCCAGTCCGGCAGGCAGGTCAGCCAGCCAGTCGGCCAAGCCCAGGGTAGTGAAGACGTCCAGCAACCGCGCCCGCGTTTCTCGGCTGTGCGGGTCGTGACCGCGTAACCCTTCACTGCGGTCTGGTGTTTCTGGTGTCCGCAGGGCGTAGGCAACGTTGTCGGCGATGGTGCCGTCAAAAAGGAAACCCTCTTGTGGGACAAGCACCACGCGGCGGCGCAGGCTGTCCACGGCCAGTTCCCGCAGGTCAACCCCGTCCAACAGTACGGCACCCCTGGTGGGATCCATGAGACGGGTGGCGAGTTTGGCCAGGGTTGTCTTACCGGAACCGGTGTGGCCAACAACGGCCACGCGGGCCTGGGCTGGCAGGTCAATGTCGATGCCGTGGAGCACGTCTGCCCCGCCAGGGTAGGCAAAATGCACGCCCTGGAAGGACACCTGGGCGGGGCCACGCGGCGACTGCCGCGCATCCCGGGCATCCACCACATCGGCGGGAGTGTCAACGATAGCGATGACGCGCCCCCAGCCAGCCACAGCATTGTGCAGGTCGTTGAGGATTTCTGCCGCCAGTTGCACCGGCCCGGTAAAAAGTTGAACCAGAAAAAGGAAGGCCACCACAGTTCCGGCCGTGAGCACCCCGCGCACGCCCAAATGGGCGCCCACCATGAGAACCACGGCCAGAGTGAGGTTGGCGACAAGGGTGCCTGCCGAAAACATGGTCGACCCGAGAATCCAGGCCCGTCCCTGGGAGACA
>JAITCK010000013.1 GCA_031283115.1 Cellulomonadaceae bacterium
CACACCTGGCACGACGACGGCCATCATCGGGTCGACCGGATCCGGCAAAACTACCCTGCTCAACCTAGTGCCCCGTCTCTTCGACGCCACCGGCGGGCGGGTGTTAGTCGATGGCGTGGACGTGCGCGACCTGGCCTCCGGCGACCTGGATTCCCTCATTGGCATCGTCCCGCAAAAAGCCTTCCTCTTCAGCGGAACTGTCGCCAGCAACCTCCAATACGGCAAGACAGACGCCAGCGACGACCAGATGTGGGCGGCCCTCGACGTGGCCCAAGCCAAAGACTTCATTTCTGAATCGCCCGAAAAGTTGGACACTGAAGTGGCCCAAGGCGGCACCACCTTCTCCGGCGGACAACGACAACGCCTGGCCATCGCCCGGGCCGTTGTCAGGGAGCCAAAAATCTTCCTTTTCGACGACTCCTTTAGTGCCCTCGACTATGCCACCGACGCGAAACTGCGGCACGCCCTCCACCCCCGCATCGCCAACGCGACCGTCATCACCGTGGCCCAGCGGGTAGCCACCATCAAAGACTCCCACCAGATACTCGTACTCGAACACGGAAAAATAGTGGGGCGCGGCACCCACGCCGAACTGCTGGCCAGCAACGAGACCTACCAGGAGATTGTCTCCTCACAGATGTCCCTTGAGGAGGCGAGCGCAGAATGAAATCACTCCACTCCGTTCTCTCACTCCGTTCGACAACGATGCGGGGGGCCCGAAAATGAGCAACTCAAGTTCATCGCCCAGCAGCAATAGCAGCGCTCCCCGTCGCGGCCCTGGCGGCGGTGGCCCCTTCGGTGGTGGCGGCGCCCCCGTCGTCAAAGCCCAAGACTTCAAAGGCTCCCTGGCCCGGTTTATCACCATGCTCAAACCGGAGCGAGTTCGCCTCACCTTCATGGTGGTGTTGGGCGTCATTTCCGTGGCCTTGTCCGTCATGGGGCCGCGCATCCTCGGCAACGCCACCAACGTCATCTTTGAAGGTGTTATCGGACGTTCACTAGCCCCCATTCAAGATCAAATCATCAAGGCCCAAAACCTGCCCGCAGGCACAACACTGTCCCTGGACCAGATTCTTCAAGCCATGCGGCAGTCCGGCCAGGCCGGGGCCAGCCAAATGGCCGACATGATCGCCGGAATGAACAACATTGTGGTGGGCCAAGGCATCAACTTCACCCGCCTAGGCGACATCATCTTAGTAGTGCTGGCCATTTACGCCGGATCCTTCCTGGCAGGCTGGCTGCAAAACCGCATCATGACCGTGGCCGTGCAAAACACCATGCGCCGCCTACGCGATCAGATCGAATACAAACTCCACCGCGTCCCGCTGTCCTATGTTGACCAGCAGCAGCGCGGCGAAATCCTGTCCCGTGTCACCAACGATATTGACAACGTGGCCCAAACCACTACGCAAACCTTCGCTCAACTCATCACCTCCACCCTGACCGTCATCGGCGTGCTGGTGATGATGTTCACTATCTCTTGGATTCTGGCCCTCATCGCCCTGGTCACCGTGCCCATCTCCGTTGTCATGGTCACGCAGATAGCTAAAAAGTCCCAGCCCCAGTTCACCGAACAGTGGGCTGCCACCGGCCGCCTCAACGCCCACATCGAAGAGATGTACACCGGCCATGCCCTGGTCAAGGTCTACGGCCAGCAGGCTGCATCGTCGGCCAAGTTCGCCAGTGAAAACGACTCCCTCTTCCAGGCCGCCAATAAGGCCCAGTTCATCAGCGGCACCATTCAGCCGTCCATGGGGTTCATCTCCAACCTCAACTACGTGCTTATCGCCGTGGTGGGTGGCCTGCGGGTGGCGCACGGCCAGTTGTCTATCGGGGACGTTCAGGCGTTTATCCAGTATTCGCGTCAGTTCACGCAGCCGCTCAGCCAGATTGCCTCCATGATGAACCTGCTGCAGTCCGGTGTTGCCTCCATTGAGCGCGTGTTCGAGTTGCTGGACGCCCCCGAACAAGAACCCGATCCGGCCAGCCCAGAAACCGTCGACAACGTGGTGGGTCGTGTCGAGTTTGATCACGTCAAGTTCCAATACGTGCCCGACAAGCCCCTCATCAGCGACCTCAACCTGGTTGCGCAACCCGGCCACACAGTCGCCATCGTCGGCCCCACGGGCGCCGGCAAAACCACCCTGGTCAACCTGCTCATGCGCTTCTATGAGGTAGACGACGGGCAGATCACCCTGGACGGGGTCAACACCCGGCAGATGACCCGCGACAACCTGCGCGGCAACGTCGGCATGGTGCTGCAAGACACCTGGCTGTTCAAGGGCACCATCGAAGAAAACCTCAAATATGGGGTGCAACGCGACCTCAAACCCGGCGAGTTCATCGCCGCCACCCAGGCCACCCATGTTGACCCCTTCGTCCGCACCCTGCCCGACGGCTACCAAACCATGCTCGACGACGAGGCCTCGGCCCTGTCTGCCGGTGAAAAACAGTTACTCACCATCGCCCGGGCCTTCCTGTCTGACCCGCAGATTCTGGTCTTGGACGAGGCAACATCGTCGGTAGACACCCGCACGGAAGTGCTGGTTCAGCAGGCCATGAACGCCCTGCGCAGTGGCCGCACCAGTTTTGTTATCGCCCACCGCCTGTCCACCATCCGCGACGCCGACACCATCGTGGTCATGGAACACGGGGACATTGTCGAAACCGGCAACCACGACACCTTGTTGGCCGCCGATGGTGCTTACGCCCGCCTCTACCGGTCCCAGTTCGAAACCCCCGACATTGAGGACGAACCGGCGGCCCCGCAAGACCCGGGTATTCAAATGCTGGCAGAAATCCGCCGCAAGAAAACGGGTGCCAGCAAGTAAACTCACGCCTGGTGACGGTAGCCTCTGCGCTCATGGGGATGAGCAGGCCGCTGCGCGGCGGCAAGGCAGTGACTCTGCTGGCAACCAGCGGCGTAGCCGTCGTTCTTGCGGTGGCCGTGCTCATGTTTATCGGGTCTGTTGTGGGGACGCCCGCCATTGACCACGCCCTCTACGCGCACATCACCGTCAGTCTTTTTGTCCAAAGGCTGGCCTCGATACTGCTGCTGGTTGTCGCCTGGAACCTGGCCTTACGCAAGCGGTCGGCCTGGCTTATCACCGTTATCCTGCTGACCCTGTCGCTGGCCATGCGCGCGCTGCCGCACCCGCACGCGCTGGCCTTCCATGTGGCGCTCATCGCCTTGCAGGTCTATGCGCTGGTGACACTCCTGGTCTGCCGTGACCATTTCCGCCGACCAGCCAACCGACCCTCCCTGCGGCGGGCGCTGATTGTCGGATTATCTGCGGTGGCGTTGATGGTTGTTGTTGCCGTTGTCGGTGTCATCGTTGCAGGTCATCGCATGGCCGGGGATGCTACTGCGACCTGGGGAACCTGGCCTGCGGCCCTGAGTCACGTTTTCAGCGTCGTGTTCACCACCTACGAGCCCATGAGTGTCTTCGATTGGGTTCTCACCGTCGCCCTGTGGGCCTGTATCGCGGCGGCGGTGGTCATGGTGCTGCGGTCGGCCATCTATACGCGGGTGACCAGCCCGCAAGAGCAGGCCAGGGCGCGCGAACTAGTGCTGGCCTACGGGCAGAATCCGGGCTCCTACCTGACCCTCGAAGATGACAAGATGCTGTTTTTCGGGCACACCGTGGACGGGGTTATCGCCTACGGCATTGTCGGCGGAGTTGTTGTGGTCAACGGCGACCCTATC
>JAITCK010000117.1 GCA_031283115.1 Cellulomonadaceae bacterium
CTCGGCATATTCAGCGACGATCACTTCAACGCCTGCTTCCCGGTAGCGGTCTAGCACTCGGTTGTCAGTTTCGTCGGTAATAAGAATCCATCCGGCGGGCAGGGGCGCCCAAGAGGGAACCGTATGGGAGGTGAGTTTGGTGGCGTCGGCCAGCACCACGGTGCGTCTGGCCCGCTGGGCGGCCAACTCTTTAGTCCGCGCCTCGGCTGCGGTGGCCTCCCCCACGCCTGCCACCGGGTCGAGTTCGTCTACCCCTAAAAAGACCACGTCAAAGTGGAAGCGGTCAAAGCCGGTGTCGGTGAGGGGGCCGACTACGCCGTGCGTGTTGGCCACCACCGTGCCGCCCAAAAGGACGACCTCCAGGTGGGGGGCACCGGCCAGCATGAGGGCAAGTTCTAGGCCGCGGGTCACCACCGTCAACTTGGCCTCAGGGTTGAGTTGGCCAGCCAGTTGCATCGTGGTAGACCCGGCATCCAGAAAAATCGTTCCCCCGTCAGGAACCAACCCGGCAGCCAGGCGTCCAATCGCCGCCTTGGCGGGAGACCGCAAGGACATACGTTCGGCCAGGACAAGTTCGTGAAAAACTCCGGCCCCGTCCACGGTGGCCCCGCCATAGGTTCGCGTCAACTGTCCAGCCCGGCTCAGGTAGGTCAAGTCGCGGCGAACCGTCGACTCTGACACCCCCATTTCAGCGGCCAGGTCTTCGACCCGGGTAACGCCGCCCCGCACATACTGCATGAGAGTTTCGTGCCGTGCTTGGGTGGGGCGGCGTAAGCCCGTGGAAGTCGTCATGGGTCTAGTGTCTCGTTTTGACCCGCGATACTAGGCGGTCGGGGTGTAGGTGGCGCGGATGCGGTCGGTGAAGGGGGCGTAGTCGACGCCAGCCAGGTAGGCGGACCGCATGGTGCCAGGGTCAGCTTTTCCGCTACCGGCAATGTCGAAGGCTGTGCCATGGTCAACGGAGGTTCGCAGGATGGGCAGACCCACAGTCACCGAGATGGTGCCGTCGAAGTCGACCGTCTTAGCGGCGATGTGACCTTGGTCGTGGTACTGCGACAGGATGCCGTCGTAGCGGCCAATGAGGCCGTGGTGGAAGACCGAGTCAGCCGGGATGGGGCCGCTGACGTCCAAGCCTTGAGCTTGAGTGTCGGCAACGGCGGGGGCCAGGTGGACGATTTCTTCGTCACCGAAGGCCCCGTTTTCGCCGCCGTGCGGGTTGATGGCGGCCACGGCCAGGCGGGGCTTGTCCACCCCGAACACTTCGAGGGCCTTGTGGGCGCGCTGAATGGAACCCACCTGGGTTTCTCGGGTGATTTTATCCAGGGCCTTACGCAGGGACAGGTGCCGGGTGGCAAAGAAGATGCGCAGGTGGTGACCGAGTACGTGGGTGTTGCGCACCACAAACATGGTGTCTTGGTCGGTGACGCCGGTGAGTTCACCCAGCATTTCGGTGTGGCCCAGGTGTTCTGAGCCTGCCGCCCAGACGGCCTCCTTGTTGATGGGGCCGGTGACAATCCCTTGCACCAGTCCGTCCAGGGCGGCCTGGGTGCCCACCTCAATGGCGGTCACTGCCGCCCGACCGGCCCGGGCGTCAACCTTCCCCCATTCAGGCAGGTTCTTGCCGAGCACACCAATGTCGAAGACGTCCACAACGCCTTCCCCGGCAGGTGGGGTGTCCCACGTGTTGACGACGCGCAACTCCACGTCCAAGCCCAGGGCGGCGCGGGCACGTTCCAGGGCGGCAATGTCACCGACAGCGATGCCGTGGTGGTCGGTGGTGGTGGTGTAGTCGGCGAGGGTGGCCAGGGTGATTTCCGGGCCGATGCCGACGGGGTCGCCGACGGTCAGGGCGAGGACGGGGCTGGTCATGGTGGTTCCTTATCGTGCGTTGTGGGTGGTGAAGGTGATAGTGGTGGTGGTGGGGGTTAGCGGGGGGAGGCGGCGGACACCCAGCGGGCCCGAACACTGGCGGCATGTGCCAGGTGGTCCAGACAGGCAATGGCGGCGTCCGCCTGACCGGCCAGGCCGCCCTTGGTGGCGATGGGGGTGCCGTCGTAGGGGCCGCCGACAATCTCACCGGCGGTGGCCAGCGGCACTACCTCGTCGGTGATGGCGATTCCTTGACCGCCGAGGGCAGCAACCACGGCGGTGGTGATGTCCCCTCCGGTGGTGTAGATACCACCAACAGGGTGGGATTCGAGGATGCGGCGGGTCAGGCGGCCTAACTCGTTGGGCAGGGCCGTGGACTGTTCGTGGGTGAGTGGGCGCAGGTCGCTTTCATCGAGGACGGTCGCCAGCAGGACAATGCCTCCAGGGTGAACCTGGTCAAAAGCCTCGTCGAGCCTGGTCTCGATCGCATCCAGGTCGAGCACGCTAGCGGATGCGTCATCCCGGGTTCCGGCTTTGACAACCACCACGTCGCGTTCGCTGATGAGGCGCTGCAGTTGTGTCCGAGTCAGTTGGGTGGCTGAACCAGACACCGCAAACATCGGCGGATGACTTGCGGACCCGGCCAGGCCGAGCAGGGCGTCGGCTAGGGCGACAGATCCGGGGCCTGGGTCGATGCCCACCCAGTAGAGGTCGGGCTGTTCTGCAGTAATGGCGGCGGCGGCCCGGGCCAGCCGCACCAGGTGGTCAACGGACAGGGAGTCGCCGATGATGATGTCCACGCCCGCATCGACTGCTGCTCTCACAGCGTCTTGCAACTGGCTTTCCCCGCCGGTCACGGTGGACAGGGGGATGTGGGCGCAGGTGAGGTTGGAATCCCTGCGCAGCACTTCGTCAATGGATGACGTGGTGATGGGCGAGCGGACGTCCCTGGCTAGTTCGGTGTCTTCCAAGCGGACTCCGCCCAACAACTGGTTGCCTTCGACGGCGAACCGGCCTGCCTCCGGGTGGGCGGACAGGCAAAGCCCCACCACCCGGCGCCCGGACAGGTCGCGGGCTGCGGTGATGACGGCCTGGGCTGAGGCTCCGACGTTGCCGCGTAGGGTCGAGTCGATGCGGCAGGACAGCATCTTGACCGGCCACCCGGCCCGCACCGCCCGAGTGACCGCCTGGGCGGCGTCCTCGGGTGATGCGTGGCGGGAATCCGTTGATGCGACGATGGCGTCGAACCGGGTGTGGGATTCAGCGATGGCCTCCCATTGTTGACCTTCACTGCTGTTGTTTTTGGCTACCGTGACGGCGCGCCGCCCCGTGCGGGCTAGGCCCGCAGCGGTGGCGTTGGCACCGGTCATGTCGTCTGCGACGACGAGAATGTCGGCCATGGTGGGTGGTCCTTTTCAGGCTTGACCGGCTTTACCGGGTGTGTCTTTTCTGGCTTTGCCGGTTTGACCGGATGAGGAGGTTTACCGCACGCGGCGTCACATGATGAGGTAGGTGATGAACAGCAGCGGGATGGAGGCCACCCAAATGGCGGTGGTGATACCAGACCAGGCCTTGACGCCGCTGATTCCTTCAAGACCGGTGAAGCGGGTGAACACCCAGTACATGGAGTCGTTGAAGTAGCTGAACAGGATGGATCCGGTGGTGGTAGCCAACACGGCGACAACCGGGTTGAGGCCCAGCGTGCCCAGCAGGGGCGCGGTGACGGAGGCGGCGGTAATGATAGCCACGGTGCCAGACCCTTGGGCCAAGCGAACCAGGGAGGCGACGATGAAGGGAACCAGGAAGGCGGGCATGTTGATGGAGCCGATGGCTTCGGCGAGGGCGTCACCGACGCCGGATTGCCGCAGAACGAGACCGAAACCACCACCGGCACCGGTGATGAGTAGCACGGAACCGGCCGAGGCAGCCGCTTGGGACAGCCAGCTGGCGACCTTCTTTTGGGGCGTCCAGCGGGGCAGGAGCACGTAGACGGCGAGAACCAGACCGATGATGAGGGCGACAACAGGGTGGCCGAGGAAGGCGAAGGGGCGAACCCAGTTGGACATGTCGAAGTCGCCGGTCAAGATGCCCTGCTGGTTACGGTCGATGGAGACGGTCAGGGTGTTGGCGAGGATGAGAAGCAGCGGCACAACGAGCGGAATGGAGCCGAGGAGGGCACCAATCTTGTGGGGCTTGGCACCGTCGGGACGAACCTCGTCAAGTTCGGTGGAGAAGGTGGGGGCGGCAGGCTCGTCCTTGTCGTCACCAGCGATGCGGGCGCCGACTGCGGCCAGGGTTGCCGAACCGGTGGCCTCAGCGAGGGCTTCAACCTTGCCGTAGACGGCTTCGCGGATGTCGGGCAGGAGTTCTTCTTCCAGCTTGGGACCCATCCAGCGGGCGTAGATGACAACGACGGGGATGAGGATGACGGTGAAGATGAGGCCGGTGAGGACAACCAGGCCCAGGTCAGCGCCAAGAATGCCTGCGGCGGCCAGGGGGCCGGGGGTGGGGGGAACCATGTGGTGGGTGAGGGTCATACCGCCACCAAGGGCGAGAGCGAGGGCCACGTAGCCGCCCCGCTTGACGCGGGCGATGGACCGGGCCAGCGGGTTCATGATGACGTAGGCGGAGTCCACGAATACGGGGATGGATACGACGGAGCCGACGGAAGCCATAGCCCATTCTTCACGGCCTTTACCGAAGGCTTTGAGGAAGGCTTTGGCGATGGCGTCGGCTGCGCCGGAGACTTCGAGAATCTTGCCGATACCAACGCCAAGACCGATGACGATGCCGATGGAGGCGAGGGTGTTGCCGAATCCGGTGGTCAGGGCGGACAGTGTGTCGAGCATGGGCATTCCGGCAATGGTGCCGGTCAGGAGGGCCGCGATGAGCAGGGCCAGGAACGCGTCGAGGCGCGTCTTGAGCACAATAATGATGATGGCTGCGATGCCGAGCAGCAGCGCAAGCAGGAGTTGCAGATCCATGGGGTTCCTTGAGATGGTGGCGGGAAGCCGCTGCGGTGCAGTTTCCCGAGTGTTGATCGGTGCGAGCACCATTCAACTCCCTACTTGACTGGACTACGCATCTTATGGCGCTAACTGTCGGTTATATTGACACTTTCGCACAGTTTGAGCAAGTTTCGCTACTGATGCGCGCACAACAGTCAAGTTCATTCGGCGCCGAAGGCGCCGGTGCCGACGGCTGCTGCCGCCAAGGATTCCTCACGCATACCCGTAGCGGCGACGCATTGCTGCGAAGAAGACCAGGGACATGGACAGCGCCAGGAGTTCGGCTGCGGGTAGGGCCAGCCAGACGCCGTTGACGTCCAAGATGGCCGGGAGCAGGGACAGCATAAACAACACAAAGACGAGGGTGCGGAAGAAGGACAACACGCCAGACACCACGCCATTGTTCAGCGCGGTAAACATGACCGACGCAAACCCGTTGACGCCCATAAACAAAAAGCCGATAAGGCCGAATCGGAAGGCGACTATCGCCATGTCGTAGATGGGGGTTCCGGTGGGGACGTAGATGATGGTCAGCGGGTGGGCCAGGAACCAGCCAGCCACAATGCTCACCACCGACGCGACTCCGATAATGGCGAGACTGCGGCGGAACAAACGCCGCAACCGGTCAGTATCGCCCTTGCCGTAGTTGAAAGAGATAATCGGTGCGATACCCGTCGCGTATCCGAGGAATGTTGACATCAGTAGCATCTGGCCGACCATCATCACTCCGACAGCTGCCACGCCCTCATAACCACGCAAGTCAATGAGGATGTTATTCATCACGAGGCCGGTAATCGACCCCGCCAGCATAGTTATCATCTCGGACATGCCATTGACCGCGACGTTACCCAGTATGCGCAAATTCCACTGTGGACGCACAAAATGCAGCGCTCCATCACGGTTACGCGCAAAATAGACAACACCACCGACGGCAGGAATGCTATATCCAATCATGGTGGCTAAAGCCGCACCACGAAGCCCCCACTGCCAATGCGCGATGAGCAGGAAGTTCAACCCAAGATTGACGGCGCCACCGATAAAAGTGAGAACAAAACCGAGATTCGGCTTGCCTTCGGTGATAAAGAACTGCTGGATAAAGAATCCGACCATAGCCATCGGCATCATCCACAGCAACGGCTGCATGTATTCCGAAGCCAAGGGCCGCAAAAAGTCGTCGGCACCGATAATCCCCAGCAGCGCGTCAGGGAACAGTAAGCCCAAGGCACCGAGAAGAACTGAAGACCCGAAGGTGACCAGCGTGAGCATGGTGAAGTTGGCCCGCGCCGCGTGAGTCTCCCCTTGGGCAAGTTGCTTAGCAACAACGGCAGACCCGCCGATAGACAACATGAGTCCGAAAGCCATGGCAAAGGCAACCAAGGGCCACACAATGCCGGTGGCCGCAAAGGATGCTGCGTCGATGACGCGGGCGGCAAAAATTCCGTCAACCATGCCGAAGGCAGACATGGATACGGTGGCCGCAATGGTGGGGGCCGAAAACTTGAGCAGCCAGCGGGTGGAGATAGGCCGGCCTAGGGCTGCATCCTGGTAAGTCGCGGGGGGTGTCGCGGTCGCGGAGGCCGCT
>JAITCK010000230.1 GCA_031283115.1 Cellulomonadaceae bacterium
CCGAACCTGTGGACGTTCTGCATGTCTCCATGCCGCAGCCCTCTGGTCAGTGGCCCGCGCGGCTGGGGCCGGTCAACGGATTCCCCGTGCGAGGGCACGATGACCTCTTGGGCGGCAGCGATGGACATCGTGCGCCCGGCAACCTCGGCGGCGACGGTCAGGGGGGCGTCGTCGGGGATGGTTCGTTTGATGACGGCTAGGGCGATGGGGCCTAGGCTGTGATGCCTGGCCGCCGATGTCACTCGCCCAACCGCCACACCATTGCCCGTCTCACTGCTGCCTGCTACTTCTACTACTTCGCTGGCACCGTCGAGCATGTGGACGATGGAGCCGTGCGCGGGAAGCACGTCGTCGCTGCCGTCGAGGTGGAGCATGACTAGCCTGCGCGGAGGGTGGCCAACGTTGTGGGTGCGGGCGGAGGTTTCTTGTCCGCGATAGCAGCCCTTGTTGAGGTGGACGGCGGTGCGGAGCCAGTCGAGTTCGTGCGGCAGGCTGGTGTCGTCGACTTCTGCCCCGAATCGGGGCCGCCAGGCGGCGATCCGTAGCGCTTCCAGCGCCCAGGTTCCAGCCAGCCTAGTCCAGGTGAGGGCGGCCCCGTCCAAGGTTTGAGTCAGCGCAGCCTGCGGGGTGAGGGCCAAGGTCAGCCGCCAGGGTTCGCCGGAACTTTCGGCGCCATACCGGGTGCCTCCCGGCAGTACGCCAGGCCAGGGGTCTGTCCACCTGATGCCGCCGTCACCTGAACCAGAATCACCACCAGCAACCCCGCCATCACCAGAAGTTTCGGCAACGTTTTCACCGGCAAACCGTCCGATGACGGCGTACTCGTCGGTCACGTCGGCAACCTCAACCCGCCGCATAAACCGCATGGATGTCAACCATCCGGCCAACCCTGGGGCAGCCCCCGCATCGGTGATGAGCCATACGGCGTCATGGTCAGCCAGTACGGCGGCAGCATGTTCGATACGGCCTTGCGGGGACAGCACCAGCGTTTCCGTGGACTGGCCCGGCTGCAAGATGTCAAGTTTCTGCGAGGTCAAGTCGTTGAGCCAGGTGAGTCGGTCTTCACCGGTCACCCGGACAAGCCCTAGATGCGACAAGTCCACTATGGCCTTGCCTGCGGCTAACGCCCGCTGCTCCCCCATCGGGTCGCCATAATGCCAGGCCACACCCGCATCACGGCCAGCGCCTTCCACGGCGCCGGGCCGGTCTAACCCAGGGCTCCGGTAGCCGTTACCCCCCACCGTTACAGGTAGTCCGGCCAGCGCCCCCCGCAGGTCTTGGGGCTCAGCATCGTCAGGCTGCTGCGGGCAGCCTGGCATGAGATTGACTCCGATCACAGCGCCAGCCTGTCACGCCCCACCGACATCGCGCAAAAATCGCGGCCAGAGTGGGGTGTTCGAAGCAAAAGGCCGCCCATCGCCCCGTTGGCCTTCCGTGGTAAGTCTTTTTGCTGAGATTCGCCGACGTTTCACGTCGGCTTGATGCGCAAAAGGCTTACCACTCCGGCCAAGTGTCGCAGGGCCAGGTCAGTCTTCGACGCGGTCAAGTTCTGCTGAGGCGTAGTTGCCTAGGTCGTGACCGAAGGCCGCCAACTCTTCCACCCACATGAGTTTGCCGCCCACTAGGCCGTACATGCGCACTGACTCGGTGACTTCTGCGGCGGTTGCGGTGCGGATGATGTGGTTGGAGTGGATGTCGATGCGGGCTGGCCGCGACACTCCCGCATAGGGGGCCATACGGCCGGAGGCATCCACGATGAGCACTTCAAGCAGGTGCTGGTCAACGGGGATGCCTTCTACCGGATTGGTGGATATGCGCCAGTAGCCGGTTTCGGTTGACCAGATGGTGGTGTCGTCTAAATCGACTTCCCCCAGCTGGGGGGTGGTTTCGATGCCAAGGGCAGCTAAGGCTTGTTCGTCGGTTTTTTCGTCGGGGATGGCAACGGGTTCGCCGTCATCGCCGTTCAGGCTGTTGTTTGGCGGGTTGACCACCCGGATGGTGTGCTCATACCGCAGGTAGGGGCCGCCATCGTGGTCAAAAACGATGTCGCTGAGGATGGTGTGTTTGCCGATGCCGGGATAGTCGAGCACGCCGCTGCCCTGCCAGCGGCCCACCAGCCAGGCCAGGGGATAGATTTCGGGGGCTAGGCCGTCGGGGAAGGTGAAGGCCATCAGCGTTGACCTTGGAAGAGTTTGTAGACCGCATAGCAGGCGAACCCCACAATGGCGATGGTCACGATGACCAGCAGGGTGACAAAAAAGACCTCAAGGCCGGTGTACATGGGAGTGATCGTAGCCGACGCCACCGCCCTGCGCGGCGATCAGCGTGACCGGACAGTGCACATCAGGAGACAATGAAGAGGACCATGCCCGCGAGCGCCACGGAGGCCGCTGCCCCGGCCAGCCGCACCCTCATGTTGTCCGTGAAACTTGAGCGGCCATCTTTGCTGACCAGCACGCCGCTCAACGCATAGGGCAGGCTGGCTACCGCCCCAGTCAGCAGGCCGCGCCCAGGGCTGACATCGGCGAAAAGTAGGGCTCCTATGAGAGTTCCCACCCCAGCCCCCACCACCATGATGGCGGCGAAGAGCCGCCAAGGCGAGGCGCCCAAGAAGGTGGCCTTCAGGTAGAGGGAGGCGGCAGCAGCCAAGGCTAGGGCGACCGCACCTGTCACGATGATGTGTGCGGCCTGGCCTCCGCTGTGGGCTAGGCCAAGCCAGCCTGCTACGGAGGCAGCAACGACGGCGCCTGCTGCGGTTCCGCTGACGGACGCGAGCAAGTGAGGCCGCCCGTCAGGCCGCATCATTTCAGCGAAGAAGGCCACGATGAGCGCCATAGCGATGACAAGGGGCAGGTTTCGTAGGATGCGGGTTCCCCCGCCCGTGTGGGCGACAAGCAGACCAGCCAGGCCAGCGAAGGCCACAACAGCCACAGTTCCGGGGATGAAAGGCAGATCCAACAGCATCCCCCATCCTTGCCCGATGGCGGCCACCAGCATGATCAGGACAACCACCCAGAGCCAGCGCCAGCCGATCCAGGCTCCAGCCGCCACTACTGCGGCCAGGAGGGCCGTGAGCAGCGGAATCGACGCCAGGCGCGTGGAGAGGGGCACGGCGCGATTATCCCTCAGCCGCGCCGGTCGCGCGCGCAGGCGCACACGGTTGGCAGCCTGAAGCGCCCCAGACAGGCAAAATCTGCCGCTTTCTGCCACTTTCTACTGAGTTCTCGCTGCCTGCATGGCTTCTAGTGCGCCCTGATGATTCTCCTTTGCCGCGTATCCCGGTACGGTTGTGGGCACAGAGAACTAAGCGATAACTCGACGAGGTGCAGTAAATCGTGGCTGACGTGTTGATGCTCACCGGGGATCCCGGTGGCTCGGCTTCCGTGCTG
>JAITCK010000107.1 GCA_031283115.1 Cellulomonadaceae bacterium
CCGCTCGACGCCGCCTTGCCCCTGCTGGTCAGCGTCGACAAAACCCACCAGGGTGCCAGCCACCGTGGCAGCCGGGTACACACGCTGCGACACAAGTTCCGTGCGAATGTAGGCCTGCAAGCCCAGAGCGCGAACCTCCCGCTGCTTGTCTGGGGTGACGTCTTTAGCGAGCACTGCATACCGGTTTTCCCCGTTGAGACGGGCGGCAAGTTCGTTTTTTGTGGTGCCCAGCACGGGGGCCAACAGTTGCGCCACACCTAACGGGCCGTCGCCCACCGGGTTGCCTGCGGCGTCTTCGCGGCCCCGGCCCCGGAACTCCATGATGGCCTTCTGGTCGGCAGCCAACTTGTAGCGATCCACGCTGGTGGCTAAAACCACACCGTTGCGGTCGGTGATGTCGCCACGGTGGGCGGGCACCGAATAACTGGACATGCGGGCCTGGCGGGCCTCACCGGCCAGGGAGGACGCCTGAAACACCTGCACTTGAACCAGACGGGCAGCAAAAATGATGACGATGGCTGCCGCGATCACGATGACCCAGCGTTGGCGTTTGATGGGGTCGCCCGCCTGTGGCATGGCCTTGCGCGGCTGCTGGTTACGCGGGGAGACAGCACGGGACGGCGCCGTGCGTGACGATGGCGTGCGGGCGGGTGCTGTGCGCGTCGACGTTATCCGCGACGATGAGGCGGGGCGAGGTGAGCGGGCAGCCGTCGTGACCGGAGTCGTCGTGCGGCCAGCCCGCGCCGACAAGCCAGTCCGTGCGGGGGAAGCGGCGCGGGCCGGGGTTGCCAGCCGGGAGGGCGCGGCAGTGCGGCGGGGGGTAGCTGTTGTTGTTCGCGCCGCCATTACTGACCCCCTGACCCCGCAAGCACCTGTGCTGCAGCCTGTGAAATATCGAGCACCTGCGGGTTCTGAGCCGGAACCATGCCCAGGCGGTCAGCCTTGGCCGGGAGGGCGTTTTGAATCTGTCGCAGACGTTCTGTCTTCGCTTGAACATCCTGGCGGGTTTGGGTGACCTGGTTGGACAGGCGCGCCGCCTCGTAGGAGGTGTACACCATGGACGTGTTGAGCACGAGGACTGCGACCAGCGACGATACAAGAACTGTGGCACATAACACAAAGAAGGGGATGGAGGATTGGGATTGGAGCGGGGCTCGCACCACGTCCAGGCGACGCTTCTGTTTGCCGCCGCTGATAGCCGTCAAGGAGGCGCGGCGCGGCGCGGGCTTGACCTGGGGCGCGGCACTGTGCCCAGGGTAGGCGGCGGGGGCTCGCAGGGCGCTCATCGGCGGGTCTCCTGTGTTCGTGCTGGGCGATGCGGGGTGAACGTGCTGGTGGCGTTGGCGCTAGTGGTGCTGGTGGCGCGGACGCGCTGGGCGGCCCGCAGACGCACTGAGGCGGAGCGGGGGTTGTGGGCAAGTTCGTCCGGGTCGGCTTTTTCTGCCCCGCGCGTCAGCGACGTCAGGTAGGGCTTGTGGTTGTCAAGTTCGATAGGCAGGCCGTCAGGGGCCGACGATTCGATGCCGCGGGCCATGGCCTGTTTGACGATGCGGTCTTCCAAAGAGTGGTAGGACTCGACCACGATGCGACCGCCCACGGCTAGGGCGCCGATGGCGGCAGGGACAGCCCGTTGCAGGGTGTCCAGTTCGCCATTGACTTCAATGCGCAGGGCCTGGAAGGTGCGTTTGGCCGGGTGTCCCCCGGTTTTGCGGGTGGCGGCGGGGATGCAGGCCCGTACCAGATCGGCAAGTTCTGCGGTGCGTTCCCAGGGTTTCTGGTCACGCCGGGCGACGATGGATCGGGCGATGCGGGGGGCGAACCGTTCCTCACCGTAGGTGCGCAAGATAAAGACGAGTTGGTCAACCGTGTAGGTGTTGAGCAGGTCAGCGGCGGTCATGCCTGTGGTGGGATTCATGCGCATGTCCAGGGGGGCATCGTGCGAGTAGGCGAAACCGCGTTCGGTTTCGTCCAGTTGCAGGGAACTGACCCCTAAGTCCATGAGGATGCCTTGCACGTGGGTGAGACCTTGGGCGGCGATAACGGCGGCGATGTCGTCGTAGACGGCGTGAACGCCGATGAACCGCTGGCCAAAGGGGGCCAGGCGGGCACCCGCCAGGGCTAGAGCCTGGGGGTCGCGGTCGATACCGATAACGGTGACGCCGGGAATCTGGGTCAGCACAGCCTCGGTGTGTCCCCCCATGCCCAGCGTGCAGTCCACCATGACTGCCCCTTGCCCGGTCAGAGCGGGGGCCAGCAGGTCAACGCAGCGTTGAAGGAGCACGGGTTGGTGGCGGTCTGCCGTGGTAGGCGCGGCGGATGTTGCGCTTGATGTGCTGCTGTCTGCTGCGCTGGCGGCGTCCATGTGCCCTGCTCCTTTCTGTGGCTGGTCGATGCTGGGTAGGTGTCTGCTTGCTGGTGCTTGCTGCTTGTTTGCGGTGGAGGGTTGTGGAGGGCTTGTGTCTGTCGATGTTCTCTGCTGCTCTGACGCCGGGGAAGTGACGTCAGAACTGCTGGAGAGAACTTCGGTGGTGGGGCGGTTAGAAGAAGAGGTCGGGGAGGATTTGTTCTGAGGTGTCCGAGTAGGTGGTCTCCTGTTCGTTGAGGTAGGTCTCCCAGGCCTGCTTGTCCCAGATCTCCACGCGGGTTCCGGCGCCGATCACGGCGACGTCCCGGTCGAGTCCGGCGTAGTCGCGCAGGGTTTGGGGGATGGAAATGCGGCCTTGCTTGTCGGGGAGTTCGTCACTGGCGCCCGACAGGAACACGCGCAGGTAGTCACGGGCTTGGCGGGAGGTGACGGGGGCTTGGCGGATTTGGTCGTAAATGCGCTGGAACTCATCCATGGGGAGCAAAAAGAGGCATCGTTCCTGGCCACGGGTCATCACCAGGCCAGGAGCCAGGCGTGAACGGAACTTGGCCGGAAGGATGAGGCGGCCCTTTTCGTCGAGTTTGGGGGTATAGGTGCCCAGCAGCAGGCCGGTGCCGAGCAGCGACTCGATGCCGGTCATTGCTGTCACCCCGCCTTCAGTGCCGGTCGTGCTATTCACTCCCTTTCACTCCACTATACTCCATAATCCTCCACTTTGCACTCACATCGGATACATTTTCTACTCTGTGACAGCGCACACATGGCTGTTTCCACAGGTCAACAGGGTCTTTTACCTGGTGGAGTGTGGTGGAGGGAAAATGCGCAAAAAAAGAGGACGCCCCACGGGCGTCCTCTGTGCGGGTAACTGGGGTGAGTGGTTGGATGGCGGCCAGTTGGCGGCCAACTTGGGGAGTAGTTACTCAGCCTTGTTGGTGGTTGCGGCGATCCCAGCGTTCTTCGAGCCTGTCCATGAAGGCGCTCTTCGGCTTGGAGGCAGTATTTTTGGCGTCAACTGCTAAATCAGCAGTGGTTCCGTCGATGGTTCGACGGCCTGCGGGCAGGCGGGATGATGTGAGGAATCCCCAGGCAACGGCTGCGAACATGACGACAAAGCCGACGATTCCGGCGTACACGTTCTCGGCAACAGCGCCAAGGATGAGCACTAGTAGGCCGACTACGCCACCGCCAATACCGATGGCGTAGCGGGTGACTGACCGGCGAGGTTTGGCTGATTGGAGGGCGTTAGCAAGTCGAGGGTCATCATTGGTCAGTGCCCGCTCCATCTGGTCGAGCATTCGCTGCTCATACTCCGACAGTGGCATGAGACCCTCCTTACGTAACAGGCTGACACCGCCTGTGCGGCAAGCGGTGTGGAAACCTCACTCTAACCCATCGCCCCCAGGGTAATCGCTTGTTTGCCGAACTTTTGGCGTACTGCGTCGAGCGCTGTTTCGGCTTGGCGGCGGGCCTGCGGGTTGTCTTGGACGGCCTCATCAAGGGTGAGCTGTTGGGCCAGTCCGGCACGCTGGCTCAGTTGGTCGACTTTGACACCAACCAGCCGCACAGCCAGCCCGTGCAAGTCGATTCCCGCGAAGAGTTGACGGGTGGCTGCATAGATTTCTGCTGCCGTGTCGGTGGGCGCGGGCAGAGTGCGTGACCGGGTGAGAGTGTGAAAGTCACTGGTGCGCACCTTGAAGCCGATGCTGCGCCCCACGAACCCTTGAGCTCTCAGGCGCCCGGCTACTTTGTCGCTGAGTTCGAGGATGCGGGCTTCAACTGCCGCCCGGCTGGCAATGTCCGTGTCGAAGGTGATTTCGTTGCTGATGGATTTTTCTTCGTGCGTGGGGGTGACGGGGCGCGGGTCTCTGGCCCAGGCAAGATCGTACAGGTGGGCTCCGGCGGCTTTGCCGACGGCCGCCTGGATGCTGGCGAGGTCGGTGTCAGCTAGTTGGGCGGTAGTGGTGATGCCCCACCTGGCCAGACGTTCGGCGGTTTTGCCGCCCACCCCCCACAGGGCACCGACGGGCAGTGTTCGCACAAAAGGCACAGATGCCTCGGCGGGAACCAGCAGCATCCCGTCGGG
>JAITCK010000135.1 GCA_031283115.1 Cellulomonadaceae bacterium
GCCGATGGTGGACAAGTCCAGGCGACCGTCGTCGGTGACACCAAACCAGCGGAGCACGGCGCCCGTCCGCGCGCACAGTTCCTGCCAGGGGATCAGGTTGGCGTGGTGTTCCGCCTCGGTGACAACAATCTCGTCACCCGGTGCGAGAACGAACCGGGCCGAGCCGACGCCGTCCAGGGGTGGGCCGTCGTGGCCGTCTGCACTGCGCCCCGCCGTCGCGTTGCCGAAGGCGTAGGCGACCGTGTTGAGGGCAGCCGTTGCGCCCGATGTCCAGACTATTTCGTCCGGGTCGACGCCAACAAAGGCCGCCACCATGGACCGGGCCCCCTCAAAAGCCTCCGTGGCTTCTTCAGCGAGTTGGTGAGCACCCCGGTGGACGGCCGCGTTATGGCTGGTGTAGAAGGCGCGCGTCGCATCCAGCACAGCCAAGGGCTTGTGCGCGGTCGCCGCCGAATCCAGGTAGACCAGCGCCCGCCCATCACGCACCGTCCGCCCCAACAGCGGAAACCCCGCCCGGACCACCTGATCATCCATGCCAATCATGAGGTAGAAGGGTACGGCATCGCGTCACATCATGGTGGCGCCGGAGCCTACGTATTTGTCGTAGCCTTCGGCTTCTAGGCGCTCGGCCAGTTCGGGGCCGCCCTCTTCGGCAATCTTGCCGTCGACGAAAACGTGGACATAGTCGGGCTTGATGTACTGGAGGATGCGGGTGTAGTGGGTGATGAGCATGACGCCCACGTCGGTGGTGGCGTGGGCACGGTTGACACCCTCAGAGACGACACGCAGGGCATCCACGTCCAGGCCGGAGTCCGTCTCATCCAAAATGGCAAACCGGGGTTTGAACAGTTCCAGCTGCAAAATCTCGTGGCGTTTCTTCTCACCACCAGAAAAACCCTCGTTGACAGACCGCTGGGCAAAAGCCGGGTCGATGCGAAGGTTCTCCATCGCCTGGTTGACCTCTTTACCCCACGTCCGCAGGGCGGGCGCCTCGCCAGCGATAGCGGTCTTGGCAGTCCGCAAAAAGTTGGCCACGGACACGCCAGGCACTTCAACAGGGTATTGCATGGCCAGGAAGAGGCCAGCCCGGGCCCGCTCGTCCACGGACATGGCCAGCACGTCCTCACCATCAAGGGTCACAGTGCCAGCGGTGACCTGGTATTTGGGGTGGCCTGCCAGGGCGGAGGCCAGGGTGGACTTGCCAGACCCGTTGGGCCCCATAATGGCGTGGGTTTCGCCCGACCGGATGGTCAGGTCAACGCCGCGCAAAATCGCCTTGGGGCCTTCCTTGGTCTCGACACTAACGTGCAGGTCACGGATTTCAAGAGTGGACATGTGCGGTATCTCCGTAGGTTTTCTTATGGACGACGGCGGCCAGTCAGGCGGCGGCGTCGGAAATAGTTGGCAGGGTCAAAGGGTTGTCGATGTCGATGAGCACGTCATCGCCGTCCATGACGACGGGGTAGACGGCGACGGGCGCGGTGGCAGGCAATGTTCCGGCGCCGGTGCGCAGGTCAAACCGGGCACCATGCCCCCAACATTCGATGGAGCAGCCGACCACGTCGCCCTCAGACAGGTCGACGTCGCCGTGGGTGCAGGCGTCGGCGATGGCGTGCCAGCCGCCGTCGGCATCGCGGACGACAGCGACCACAACAAAACCGCCCTGGCCGTCGGCGAGTTCGACGCGGCAGGCTGTACCGGGGGTCAGGTCTGCCGTGGTGCAGACGCGCTGGGCAGTCATGGTCAGGCATCGTCCGTTGCGGGGACCCCGGTGATCTCCACCCCACCCGGTTGACTCCCTACGGTCGACAACCGTGCGGGGACCCCGGTGATGGCGGACATGGACTTTTCCAGTTCGGCTTCAATGGAGGCGAGTAGGCGGTCTTCTACGGCGGGAATACCGATGTCGTCAATCAACTCGGCGAAGAAGCCGCGCACCACCAGGCGGCGGGCATCCGGCTCGGGGATGCCGCGGGACATGAGGTAGAAGAGCTGCTCATCGTCAAAACGGCCGGTCGCCGAGGCATGGCCTGCTCCCTCAATCTCGCCGGTCTCGATTTCCAG
Organism: Cellulomonadaceae bacterium; assembly: GCA_031283115.1. Classification (GTDB taxonomy): domain Bacteria; phylum Actinomycetota; class Actinomycetes; order Actinomycetales; family Cellulomonadaceae; genus Xylanimonas. The sequence goes on from JAITCK010000135.1 coordinate 2,065, forward strand.
GTTGGGCACGGAATCGGCCCGGGCGCCGTCCGTCAAGACGAGGTTGCGGTTGAGTTCGTAGGTGTCTGTACCCTCAGCGACAGCCTGAATGAGCACGTCACCCACCCAGACGGCGTGGGCACCCACACCCTGCAAGGCCCCCTTGTAGGTGACGCGGGACTTACAGTTGGGCTGGGCGTGGTCGACAAAAAGCCGGTGTTCCTGATGCTGGCCTTCGTCGGCAAAATACATGCCGACCATCTCCACCTCAGCGTCTTCACCGGTAAAGGTGGCGTCGGGCGTGATGCGGACAACGTCACCGCCAAAGGTGACAACGACATGCTTGAGGCGGCCACCGGCAGCGATGACGGACCGGTGTGACGAGGCATGCACAGCGCCGGTCACCCCCGTCGCAACAGACCCGTCCTCCCAGTCTTGAACGGACACGACCGTCAACTGTGCGCCCTCATCTACGACGATTTCTACCGTCTCGTTGACGATGCCGTTGCCGTGGTGGTCGATCACGACAACACCCCTCGACCCGGCCTCGGCGTGGATGAGGAACTTGACGGCGGACGCCTCCTGGGCCAGGCCTTGAACCTGCAACGACGACACATCAGAGGCGGTCACTCCAGCAGGGATGGTCAAGACGATGGCCTGCTGGGCGGCGTGCCAGGCGGTCACGGCGGCCCGGTCTCCCGGCTTACCAGCCTGGCCCAGGCGGACATCGTCGAAAGGCACTACTTCGGCGCGGACTTCAGGGGCCAGGGCCACGTTGACTTCGACGGCGTCCACGTTTTGGGTCGGCTCAAAGAGGGGTCGCAGGCGGGCGACTGGGCTGAACCGCCATTCTTCTTCCCGGCCTGTCGGAACGGGAATGTCGGCCAGGTCAAAGGAGGTGACACGTTCGGCGCGGGACCCGACCGGCTTAGTGACCTCGCCATGCCCGGAACCAGCGGAACCGGCAGGCCCGTGGGAGTGGTCGCCAGCCAGCACGGCCCGCGAGTGGTCTGTTGTCAAGGGAGTAGTCATCAGCCAACCGACCCTTCCATCTGCAGTTCAATAAGGCGGTTGAGTTCTAGGGCGTATTCCATGGGCAGTTCGCGGGCAATGGGCTCCACGAATCCGCGGACAATCATGGCCATGGCTTCGGTTTCTTCCAGGCCAC
>JAITCK010000138.1 GCA_031283115.1 Cellulomonadaceae bacterium
GCTACTGCTCTGCCAGTTGCTGGTCGAGAAGTTGAACTCATGACGCTAAGAACACCTCAAGGATGCGGGTGATGGTAAAGGTGAGTCTTTGTAGTGTTTGAGCGAGTTTCTGTCTGTGCCGATGGGGTGGGGTTGGGCGGGAACTGCGGTTAGATGGGGGGGTGAGTTTTGTGGACGATGGGTTGTTGAGTGGGGCTGCTTCTCTTCATGAGGTGGCGGCGCGGCGGCGGTGGGTGGAACTGCGGGCGCTGGTGGAGGCTGACCAGCGGGCCTACTACGCCGATGACGCACCCGTCGTGTCCGATGCGGAATATGACGGACGGCTACGGGAAATGGCTGCCTTGGAGGCGGCCCACCCGGCCCTGGCCGTGCCCGATTCGCCGACGCAGCGGGTGGGCGGGCAGGCGGTGGTGGGCCTTTTTGCGGAAGCCCAGCATGTGGAGCGGATGCTGTCTCTCGACAACGTCTTTTCTGTTGATGAACTGCGCGAATGGGCGTCCCGTACTGAAACAGGGCTGGGAGACCGTGACACTGAGACGGATTTTCTGGCGGAAGTGAAAATTGACGGCCTGGCTATCGCCTTGCTCTACGAGAACGGCCTGCTGGTGCGCGGTGCCACCCGCGGCGACGGGCGAGTGGGCGAAGATGTGACCGCTAACGTGCGAACTATCTCCTCTATCCCGCAACGCCTGGCAGGTGACCCGGCCACCCATCCGGCCCTGGTTGAGGTGCGCGGCGAAGTCTTCCTGGCCACGGCAGACTTCGAGCAACTCAACGCCAGCCTTGTTGCCGCAGGTCAGGCCCCTTACGCCAACCCGCGCAACACGGCGGCCGGGTCGCTGCGGCAAAAAGACTCGGCGGTGACGGCGACCCGCCGCCTGCGCATGTACGCCCACGGCATCGGCGCCCTGCACTGGACTCCTGGCCAGCATGAAGACCTTGAACGCCAGTCGCGGGCCTACGACCTTTTCGCCTCCTGGGGCATCCCCGTCTCCCCGCACAACCGGGTTGTCACCGGCATCGACGCCTGCGTGGAGATGATTGAGTATTTTGGTGACCACCGGCACGATATTGAGCACGACCTGGATGGCATCGTCGTGAAAATCGACCGCTTGGCCGACCAGCAGCGGCTGGGCGCCACGAGCCGCGCCCCGCGCTGGGCCATCGCTTACAAGTATCCGCCCGAGGAAGTCCACACCCGCCTGCTGGGCATCGAAGTGGGCGTGGGCCGTACCGGTCGGGCGACCCCTTACGCCGTATTGGAGCCAGTGCTTGTCGCGGGGTCGACGGTCGCTCGCGCCACCCTGCACAACCAGGACGTGGTGCGTGCCAAGGGCGTCCGCATTGGTGACGTTGTGGTGGTGCGCAAGGCAGGCGACGTCATCCCCGAGATTTTGGGGCCGGTCGCCGCCCTGCGTGACGATGCCGCCGATGCTTCTGCCCACCCCCGCAGTGACTTTGTCATGCCAGCCGACTGTCCCGAATGTGGGACGGGCCTGCGCCCCATGAAAGACGGCGACGTTGACCTGCGCTGCCCTAACGCGCGGTCGTGTCCCGCCCAGGTGCGCGGGCGCGTCGAACATATTGGGTCGCGGGGCGGGCTGGACGTGGAGGCTCTGGGGGAGGTGACGGCTGCCGCCTTGACGGCGCCCCTGTCCCCGGCGGTCGCGCCCCTGGTCACGGAGGCGGGCCTCTTCACGCTGACCCTGGACCAACTGGTGCCCATTCGCGCCATCGTCCACGACCCGGAGACGGGCCTGCCCCGCCCCCGCGACGTGGACAAGCAGGGCCGCCCGCGCGGCGAGTTCGAGGTCATCGACCTGGGTGCAGGCGCGACGATGGAAGCCAAGGTGGTTCGCCCCTTCGCCAAGAAGACGGCTTTCACCAAGGCTCAGCGGGACGGCGCCGCAGCAGCGGGGGAGACCCTGCCGGAATGGGAGCCGTCTGCCCAGGCCATCACCATGTTGCGTGAGCTGGAAGCCGCCAAGACTAAGGACTTGTGGCGGCTGATTGTTTCGCTGAATATTCGCCATGTCGGGCCGGTGGCGGCACGGGCGCTGGCTGACTGGTTCGGCTCGCTGGACGCTATTCGGGCCGCGACACCCGAGGACTTGTCCGCAGTGGACGGGGTGGGGCCGGAGATTGCTGGATCTTTGCTGGCCTGGTTCGACGTGGACTGGCATCGGGACATTGTTGATGCCTGGACGGCTGCCGGGGTGCGGTTTGCTATCCCCGGTCATCCTGGCCCGCACGTCATGGCTGAACGTGCGGCAGACGGCGGCGGTTTCGTCGGCGCACACCCGGACGCCCCGCTGGCTGGCCTGACCGTCGTTGTCACGGGTTCCCTGGAAGGCTTCACCCGCGACGGTGCAGCCGAAGCAATCCGGGCTGCAGGAGGTAAAACCGCCAACTCGGTTTCCGCGAAAACGGACTATGTTGTCGTCGGCGAAAAAGCCGGCTCTAAAGCCGCCAAAGCCGAAGCCCTGGGCCTCCCCATCCTTGACGAGACCCAATTCATGGCGCTGCTGGAAGGCGGCCCTCAATCCCTCAATGGGACGTGAGTCGGATGTCGGGTGATGCTAGATCTGGGGGGTGGTTTGGCTGAGGCGGGTTATCTCGTCGGGGGTCAGAGTCAGCCCGGCGGCTGCAGCGGAGTCGATGATGGACTCAGGGCGGGACGCGCCGGGGATGGGGATAACTACGTTGGCCAGGGCCAGTTCCCAGGCGAGGGTCACCTGGAAGGGGGAGACGCCGTGGGCTTGGGCGATGTCGATGAAGGGCGCATACTGGTCACCCAACTCGCCAGACCGGGCGCGGGCGATGCCGCCCAAGGGGCTCCAGGGCAGGAAAGCGACGCCTAACTGCTCGCACAAGTCCATTTCAGGCAGGGATGATCGGAAGACGGGGGAGAACTGGTTTTGCACTGACGCCAGCCGTCCGCCCAACACCTGGTGGGCTTCACGGATTTGGCTGGGGTTGGCGTTGGAGATGCCTGCCATAGCGATGATGCCGTCATCGAGCAGGTCGCGCAGGGCGCCCACGGATTCGGCGTAGGGCACGGTCGGGTCGGGCCGGTGGTACTGGTAGAGGTCGATGGTGTCTACACCCAGGCGTTTCGCGGAGGCGCGGGCGGCGGCGGCCAACTGTTCGGGCCGACCTTCGAAGGCCATCGTGCCGTCGGGCAGGCGTTTGCGGCCGCCTTTAGTGGCGACGAGTATGTTGTCGCGGGAGCCGCTGTAACTGCGCAGGGCGTCGGCGACGATGAGTTCGTTGTGGCCGTAATCTTCACCGAACAGGTGGTAACAGTTGGCCGTGTCGATGAAGGTGACCTCGTGGTCGAGGGCGGCATGGATGGTGGCGATAGATCGGGCCCGGTCGGGGCGGCCTTCAATGGACATGGGCATCCCGCCGATGCCGATAGCGCTGACAGTGCGGTTGCCGAGGTTGCGATGCTGCATGGGAATCTTCTTCGATCGTTGAGGTGAGGGACGGTGGAAAACCGGTGCGGTGGGCGTAACAGATTTTAGGGCATCCCAGACTGGCCGGCCCTGGCGCGCTGTGTCGGGTGTTGTGGCTCGAAATGCTCTCTCTCTCTCTCTCTCTCTCTGGGCATCGCTCTCACCTGCGTCAACGTTTTGATTTAGGTGACTAGGGCGACGGAAATGCGGGTTTTTGTCGCTGGAATGAGCGCCTGGGGCATTTTTCTCGTTTGCTTTCACCCTAGATGTGAACGCTAACATTCCGGTCATCGCCGATGCGACGAGCGCATCTGCACAACTCATGGACGAGAAAGGCTCATGTGATGAAGCGCAAGCTTTCCAAGATCTTCGCTGGGGCAGCAGCCCTGGCAACCGCAGCCACCCTGACCGCTTGCGGCGGCGGCGGTGCTGGTGCAAGTGGCGACGCCTCCCCCGGCGGCGAACCTGCCACCAGCTCGGACATCACCGTTGGTGTGGCCATGCCCACGCAAACCTCCGAACGCTGGATCGCTGACGGCAACTCCGTCCAGTCGGGCCTCGAAGCCGCAGGCTTCAACGTCAACCTCCAGTTCGCCAACGACGACATCCCCACCCAACAGCAGCAGATCGACCAGATGATCACCCAGGGCGCCGACGTCCTCATCGTCGCCTCAATCGACGGCACCGCCCTGGCCACCCAGCTCCAGGCCGCCGCCGAGGCTGGCATCCCCGTCATCGCCTACGACCGCCTCATCCGCGACACCGCAAACGTTGACTTCTATGTCACCTTCGACAACTACCAGGTAGGCGTTGACCAGGCCACCAGCCTCCTCATCGGCCTGGGCGTTCTTGACGCTGACGGCAACGAAACCGACAGCACCGGCCCCTACACCGTCGAACTGTTCGCTGGCTCGCTCGACGACAACAACGCGCACTTCTTCTGGAACGGCGCCATGGACACCCTTCAGCCCTTCATCGACGCTGGCACCCTTGTTGTCGGCTCCGGCCAAACCTCCATCGAACAGGCCGCCACCCTGCGCTGGTCGCAAGAAACCGCCCAGCGTCGCATGGAAGACCTCATCACCGCCCACTACTCCGGTGGCTCAGGTCAACTTGACGGCATCCTGTCGCCCTTCGATGGCATCTCCCGCGGCATCATCACTGCCCTGCAGAACGCTGGCTACGGTCCCACCATCGGCCAGGGTATGCCCGTTGTGACCGGCCAGGACGCTGAGATCGCCTCCGTCGCCCTCATCGACCAGGACGTTCAATACTCGACCATCTTCAAGGACACCCGCCTCCTGGCTGAGCAGGCCGTCATCGCCGCCCAAGCCTTCGCTACCGGTAACACCCCGGAAGCCAACAACACCACCGACTACGACAACGGTGTGAAGGTTGTCCCGTCCTTCCTGCTCCAGGTCGAAACCGTCATCCGCGACAACATCCAGACGGTTCTCATCGACTCCGGCTTCTTCACCGCTGAACAGGTCGAACGCGGTCAACTCTGACCGGGAAACCCCAACAGCGTCAGCACATCAGCGAGTACGCGATCTCGCCTGAATGAACGTTGGGTAGTGCTCAACACAAACGAGCACTACCCAACGTGACCGGGCATCCCACGCGGGGGCCTGCCATCACGGTGGTTACGTTGGCAGCTCCCCGCACCAGTGACAGAAACTCAGGTGCGCCACCCCTCCACCGCTACCCGGTGGCACACCGAAAAAAGAAGGGAATCAGGCATGTCGAGCACAATCCTCGAGATGCAGGACATCACCAAAAACTTCCCCGGCGTCAAAGTCCTCAAGGACGTGACCCTGACAGTGGAAAAAGGTGAGATCCACGCCATCTGTGGCGAGAACGGGGCCGGAAAATCGACCCTCATGAAGGTGCTGTCGGGCGTGTACCCGCACGGCACCTACGGTGGGGCCATCCTTTTTGACGGTGAAGAATGTCGCTTCCACGACATCAAAGACTCCGAATCCAAAGGCATCGTCATCATCCACCAAGAGTTGGCCCTAGTGCCGCACCTATCGGTGGCAGAAAACATCTTCCTAGGCAACGAGGTCGCTTCACGTGGACTCATCGACTGGCATAAGGCTAACGCCGAGGCCAGCGCCCTGATGAAGCGGGTAGGCCTTGACGAACTCCCTGTGACCCCGGTAGGCCAGTTGGGTGTTGGCAAACAGCAACTCATCGAAATCGCCAAAGCCTTGAGCAAAGACGTCAAACTGCTCATCCTTGACGAACCGACCGCCGCCCTCAACGACACCGACTCTGAACACCTGCTGGGCCTGCTGCGCGGCCTGCGCGACGAAGGAATCACCTGCATCATCATCAGCCACAAGCTGGGTGAAATCGAAGACATCGCCGACTCCACCACCATTATTCGGGACGGCGGAGTGGTGGAAACCTTGGACATGCACAGCACGGAGGCCACCCAAGACCGCATCATCCGCGGCATGGTGGGCCGCGACCTGGAAAACCGTTACCCGCAACGCACGTCAACCATTGGTGACGAGGTGTTCCGTGTTGAAAACTGGCATGTGCACCACCCGTCTCAGCCGCGCGTTGTCGTCGAAGATGCCTCTTTCAACGTCAAAGCCGGTGAGGTTGTCGGAATTGCTGGCCTCATGGGTGCAGGCCGCACCGAACTGGCCATGAGCCTGTTTGGCCGCACCTACGGCAGCGACATTCACGGCAAAGTCTTTTTTCACGGCAAACAGATCGACACCAAAACGGTTGAAGACTGCATTGACGCCGGTATCGCCTACGTGTCAGAAGACCGCAAGCATTACGGCCTAAACCTTATCCAAGACATCAAAACCAACATTTCGGCTGCCGGTCTGGGCAAGATTTCCCGGCACGGGTTTATCAACTCCAACGAGGAAATCTCTATCGCCGAGAGTTACCGCAAGGCGATGAACATCAAAACCCCGTCAGTCATGCAGACCGTGGGTAACCTTTCCGGCGGAAACCAGCAGAAGGTTGTGCTGTCCAAATGGCTGCACACCACCCCTGAAGTTCTCATTCTCGACGAACCAACGCGCGGTATTGACGTTGGCGCCAAATACGAGATTTACACGATCATCAACGACTTGGCCGCCCAAGGCAAGGCCGTTGTCATCATCTCGTCAGAACTACCGGAACTTCTGGGAACCTGCGACCGCATTTACGCCCTCGCCTACGGGCGAATCACTGGTCAACTCCCTGTTGAGCAGGCCACGCAAGAAGGCCTCATGGAACTGATGACCATCGAAAAAACTACTTCTACCAGCACTACCGCTACCACTTCCACTAAGACCAGCAAGGAGGCAGTCCGATGAGCGCTCTTACGGACTTCAAGGACCTTTTCACGCGCAACCTGCGCACATCGGGTATTTACATCGCCTTCGTTGCGATTATCGCCCTTTTCGCCCTTCTCACCAACGGTACGTTGCTGTCGGCAACAAACCTGACAAACCTTGTTTTGCAGTTCAGTTACGTGCTCATCCTCGCCCTGGGCATGATTATGATCATCATTGCCGGGCATATTGACTTGTCGGTGGGGTCAGTAGTGGCTCTTGCCGGTGCCGTGTCGGCAGTGCTTGTTATCCGTCACGGTGCCCCCTGGTGGGTGGGTATTCTGGCCGCCTTGGCTGTTGGCGCCGTGGTTGGCGCCTGGCAGGGTTTCTGGGTGGCCTACGTGGGGATGCCCGCCTTTATTGTCACCCTGGCTGGCATGTTGCTTTTCCGGGGCCTGACCTTCCGTGTGCTCGCTAACGTTTCACTGTCGCCCTTCCCCAGCGAATACCAGCAGGTGGCGTCCGGCTTTATCAACGGCCTGTTGGGCGGCAACGGTTACGACGTGTTTACCCTGCTCATCGGCGTGTTCGCGGTGGCTGGTTTCGCGTGGAGCCAGTGGCGGTCACGTCAGGGCCGCCTGGCCTACAACCAGCCGGTGGAGTCGCTGGTCCTGTTTGTGGTCAAACTGGTTTTGGTGGCTGCCGTTGTCATGGCTTTCGCCTGGCAGCTGGCTAACAGCCGTGGCCTGCCCATTGTGCTCATCATTCTTGCGGTGCTCATCCTCACCTACCATGTCATTACGACGCGCACCGTGTTTGGCCGTCACATTTACGCGATTGGTGGCAACCTGTCTGCCGCCCTGCTCAGCGGCGTCAAAGTCAAGAAGGTCAACTTCTGGATTTTCGTCAACATGGGCCTGCTGGCCGGTGTGGCTGGTGCTGTGTTTTCGTCACGGTCTAACGGCGCCCAGCCGGGTGCCGGCAACATGTTCGAACTTGACGCGATTGCCGCCTGCTTCATTGGTGGCGCGTCAACCTCCGGTGGTGTTGGTCGCGTGACCGGCGCCATGGTGGGTGGCCTGGTCATGGCCGTCATGTCTAACGGTATGCAACTCATGGGTGTCGAGCAGTCGACGCAGCAGATTATCCGCGGCCTGGTGCTGCTGGTTGCTGTCGCCTTTGACATCTACAACAAGCGTCGCGCTGGCGCCGCCAGTTGATGACCTGCACGGTCGCCTGCGACTGCTGATCTTGTCTGCGGTCAAGATCAGACCGATGAACCCCCGTTACGCGCTTTTCCCTTTGGCGCTGGCGGGGGTTTCGTCGTGCAGGGTGGCGGTGGTATGCCCGATGATGCTTCTGTGAGCGCAAACATTTCGGATGGGCAGGCAGCCATCTCCAGTGCCCGCCCGCCAGCGATGACCGACGTGGCCGCCCGCGCGGGCGTCTCCCATCAGACGGTGTCGCGGGTGCTCAACGACCACCCCAGCGTGCGCCCGGCCACCCGCGACCGAGTGCTGGCAGCCATCGAAGAGTTGGGGTATCGGCGCAGTTC
>JAITCK010000168.1 GCA_031283115.1 Cellulomonadaceae bacterium
GTAAACAAGGCCGCAACTCGCAAGCGAAGTCACGGCTCACACCGTCACAGTGCTACAGAGGCTTTGGTTGCCTTGGTGATGGTTCCCTGCGCAAGCACACGAGAACCGCGATACACCACTGCCGATTGTCCCGCTGCAACGCCTCGAAGGCCAGCGTTATCTAGCCTCAGGCGCATCTCGTCCGTTGACATGCCCTCCACCGTCGCCGCGACGGGGTTTCCGTGGGCTCGCACCTGCACGGTGAGGTCGCGGGCGTCAAGGAGGTCGGCAGGGTCGGTGTAGAGGACGAGGCCGTCGGTATCCAGTTGGTTGACGGTCAGCAGGGTTTCTGGTCCGACAACAACGACGTTGGAGTCTGTGCGCACGTCAACGACGTAGCGGGGCTTACCATCGGCGGCAGGGCGGCCCAAATGGAGGCCCTTGCGTTGGCCAACAGTGAAGGCATAAGCCCCCTGGTGCTGGCCCAACTCCTTGCCGTCCACATCGACGATGGCGCCCGGCTGCTCACCTAACCGTTCCCGCAGGAACCCGGCCGTGTCGCCGTCAGGAATGAAGCAGATGTCATATGAGTCCGGTTTGTGGCTGACAGGCAGGTCACGGCGGGCTGATTCGGCACGCACATCATCCTTGGTGACAAAATCGCCTAGGGGGAAGAGGGCTCGGTCGAGTTTGTCTTGCCCCATGACGGCCAGCACATAGGACTGGTCTTTGTCCATGTTGCGGGCCCGGTGTAGTTGAGCTGGGCTGTTGGCGCCGTCACGGACGATTTTCGCGTAGTGGCCAGTCGCTACCGCGTCAAAACCCAAGGCCAGCGCCCGGTCAAGCAGGGTCTCAAACTTGACGTGCTCGTTGCAGCGCAGGCAAGGGTTGGGGGTGCGGCCTGCCGCGTATTCGTCCAAAAAGTCTTCCACCACAGTGTCTTGGAAGGTTTCTGACAGATCCCACACGTAGAAGGGAATACCTATTTTGTCGGCGGCCCGGCGGGCGTCTAAGGCGTCTTCGATGGAGCAGCAGCCTCGTGAACCCAGGCGGGATTGGGGCCGGTCTCGCAGCAGGGCCATGTGGACACCCACCACGTCATGTCCGGCTTCAGCCGCGAGCGCCGCAGCGACGGCCGAATCGACTCCGCCTGACATGGCGGCTAGGACTCTCATGCTTTCCTCTTTTTTGCGGTGAGGCCGGAGGCTTGGCCGGCTAGTTGGGCGCGGTCAACGACGGCGGGGAGCACGTCGATGAGGGCGTCGATGTCGCTCTGGCTTGTTGCCGGGCCAAGGGAGAAGCGGAGGGCTCCGCGGGCGTCGGATTCGTCTACCCCCATGGCCAGCAGCACGTGGGAGGGGCGGGGTACTCCGGCCTGGCAGGCTGAGCCGGTGGAAGCTTCCACGCCGTGGGAGTCCAGCAGGTAGAGCAGGGAGTCGCCTTCGCAGCCGGGGAAGGTGAAGTGGGCGTTAGCGGGCAGGCGCAGCAGCCCTGCCGGGTCAGGCCCGCGCAGGACGGCGTCGGGAATGGCGGCACGCACGCGGGCTACCAGGTTGTCGCGCAAGGCCGCCAGGTGGGCGGCCCGGTCGTCAAGGGCGCCGACAGCGTCGGCAACAGCGACAGCGAAGGAGCGGATGCCAGGGGCGTCCAGAGTTCCCGACCGCACGCCCCGTTCTTGCCCGCCCCCATGCTGGACGGCCTGAATAGCCAGGTCACGGGTGGCGATAAGGGCGCCCACGCCGATAGGTCCGCCACACTTGTGGGCGGTCACTGTCATGGCGTCAGCCCCGCAGGCTGCGAAGTCGACGGGGATTTGGCCCACGGCCTGGACGGCGTCAGTGTGGACGGGCACCCCGTAACGGTGGGCCAGGCGAACCACCTCGTGAATGGGCTGGATGGTGCCCACCTCGTTGTTGGCCCACATGACGGAGACCAGAGCTGTCGCCTGTCCCCCATCGTCGAGCAGGCCCGCCTCAAGTTCGTCCCTCACAGCATCCAAGTCGATGAACCCATCACCGTCTACAGGCAGCAGCACAATCTCAGCGCCCGCATGTTCGGCCAGCCAAAAAGCCGGATCGAGCACGGCATGATGCTCAATGGCGGAAACCAGCACCCGGGTTCGTCGGGCGTCTTGGGCGCGCCGCCCCCAAAAGATGCCCTTGATAGCCAGGTTGTCAGCCTCCGTGCCACCGGAAGTGAACACCACCTCTGAGGGGCGCGCACCCAACACTGAGGCGATAGTTTCGCGGGACTCTTCGACCACCCGTCGGGCCGCCCGACCGGACGTGTGCAGAGACGACGGGTTGCCAGGTTTGAGGGCTTCATCCGCGTAGGCGTCAAGGGCCGCCTGAGTCATCGGCGTAGTCGAAGCGTGATCCAGGTAGGCGACGGTCATGCGGAACCGGCAGCCTTTTTCGCTTCAGTGACAGCAGCAACGGTGGCAGGGAGTACGGCAGCCACATCGCCGAGAACAGCCAGGTTGCTGAGTTCAACAATGGGGGCTTCCGGGTCGTTGACAATGGAAATAATGTGTCCAGCCCCCTGGATCCCGGCCACATGGTGGGGGGCACCAGAGATGCCCGCAGCCACATAGAGGGCGGGGGCGATGGTGACACCCGTCTGCCCGATGAACCGGTCAAAATGCCCGTCATGGACAATGTCACGAGTAGCACCCACGGCAGCGTCCAAGGCGTCAGCCAGGGCATACACGTCCGTAAAGTCGCCGCCGGTGCCACGGCCTCCAGCAACAACGGCAGCCGCTTCTTCCAGGGAGGGCCGGTCAGAGGCTCGCGGTTTGACCTCCCGGGACAAGACAGTCACCTTGGGTGCGGGCGGATCCACGATGACGGCTTCCACCTCCGGGTGGGTGGGCGTGGCGGCAGGCTCCACGGTCACGGCCCCAGAGGCGACAGTGACCACGGCAGGGTCGGTGATGATGTCCACGGTGCCGTTCCAGGCGCCACCGAAAGAATGTTTAGTAGCCCGCAGAACCTTTTTCCCGTCGCCTTCGCCACCAGCCCAGGTCAAGGAGGTGGCGTCGGTGACGAGACCTGCCCCCAGACGGGCGGCAGCCACAGCGGCAATCTCTTTAGCGGCGAAACCTGTCGGGCAGAGCAACACGTCGGCGTGGATGCGTTGGGCGACAGTCACGGCGATAGCGGCAATGGAGTTGGTGGTTCGGTGGGCGTCCACAGGCAGGCTGGTGGGCAGTTGAGCCTGGTGAACAGTACGCACACCCAACGCCCCCAAGGCGGCCAAGGCTTCGACGCTGGGCGACCCCATCGTGAAAACGTCAACATGGCCCAAGGTCCGGCCCAAGGTGATGAGTTCGGCAGTCACCGGGCGAACAGCGTCCACGCGGGGGCCGTCCGGGCTGGGGGTGGAATCGAGTTGGACAAGAACAGCGGGGGTGCTCATACGAGATCATGTCCCTTCAAATAGTCGACGATAGCGGCTGCGGCAACCTGGCCGTCACCAGCATCTTTGACAACATTCACGTCAGGGCGGGGTGGCCGCTGGGCCGTCTCCACGATGGAGGCACGGGCACCAGCCACTCCCAAGCAGTCAGCACCCGCTACAGCAGACTCTTCAAAGAAGGGCTCAATGTCGGCCACAGTCCACTGCTCTACCGGCTGCTTACGGGCGGCCATAATGAGTTTGAAGTTGGCCAGGCGAGGCGTGTTGGCTGCATCAGAAACAGACACCACCGCAGGCAGGGGGGCACTCAGGCGGGCCACCACGTCATCGGTTTCCCGGGTGATCGTCAACGCCAAAGCGTCAGCAGAAAGTTCCACAGCAGTGGCGTGGGTGAGTTGCGGCCAACCCAACTCTTCAGCCAGCAGGGCCGGAACCACCGACCCCAACCCGTCCAAAGCCGTCATCCCGGCGATCACCGCGTCGATAGGCGCATCCTCACCCAGGCGGCGGATAGTGGCCGCCAGGGCCGCCGTCGTGCCGAAATAATCCGACCCGACCAAGGCCTCATCGGCTAGGCGGATACCGCGACCCGCCCCCAACTGGAAGGCCTTTTTTACCGCCAGATCGCCCCCCTCAGGGGCCATCGTCACAGCGATAACTTCGCTGGCCTGGCGGTCTGCCTCATCGGGCAGGGCTTCAATCAGTTGCAAGGCAGCCTCAACGGCATTCTCGTCAATCTCGTTGAGCACCCCCTCCGCAGCCTCACGGACGGCCCTACCATCAGCGAAACGACGCTCAGAAGTGAGATCGGGAACATACTTGAGCAAAACAACAATACGCACGGCCAATCACACTACCCCGTCAAACGAATAACACACGATGACAAGACACACGGCGCGCTACACGTGACACTGAGAGCGCCAGGCAGACAATGGTCACATGAACGCGCGCGCTGACGATCTTGGGGCATCACGCCCAGTAGTGCGCCCGCTGACGCGGCCCACCGCCCGCCGGTCGCACGTTCCCCCGCTAGGCGTCCACGCCAACGATTCCGGCGTTGACGCAGCCATTGTCGCTACGCACGCCACAGGCGTTGAACTCTGCCTCATCGACATCGTTGAACCCGACCTACCCGACAACGACCCCAACCGCTACACCGAACGCCGCGTCGCCCTCCACGGCCCCACCTACGGTGTATGGCACGGGCACGTTCCCGGCGTCAAACCAGGTCAACGCTACGGATTCCGCGTTCACGGCCCCTGGGATCCAGCCAACGGCCAGCGGCACAACCCCTACAAACTCCTCATCGACCCCTACGCACGTGGCCTCGTCGGCAACCTCACCTACGGCCCCGAAACCGTGGGCACCGAATCCATGCAACGCGGCGTCAGCGGCCCCGACGCCCGATGGTGGGTGGGTGACATCTACGGTGACATGGACACCATCGACTCCCTGCCCTACGTGCCCCACTGTGTAGTGATGCCGCAGTGGACTCCCCCGCCACCCCTGACTCGCCCCCGCGTGCCCTGGGACGAAACCGTCATCTATGAAGCCCACGTTCGCGGGTTCACCCTGCTCAACGAAGACATCCCCGCAAACCTGCGCGGAACTTATGCGGGCCTCGCCCACCCGGCAACCATCGCCCACCTCAAATCTTTAGGCGTCACCACCCTAGAACTCCTGCCCATCCACGCCATCTGCTCAGAACCCCGACTCAACGCCCACGGCCTCACCAACTATTGGGGCTATTCCACGCTAGGGTTTTTCGCCCCCGAACCCAGTTACGCCACCCAAGCCTCACAAAAAGCCGGGCCCGCAGCCGTCCTTGATGAGGTTCGCGGCATGGTCTCCCTGCTCCACAAGGCAGGCATCGAAGTCATCCTCGACGTGGTGTACAACCACACCTGCGAAGGCGGCGGCGATCAACTCCACGTCTCCTGGCGCGGCCTTGACGCAGCCATGTACTACCTGCGCAACAACGCCACCCCGTCAAGCCTCATCGACGTGACCGGCTGCGGCAACTCCCTCAACTTCCAAAAAATGCGGGTCGTGCAGATGACCCTCGACTCCCTGCGCTACTGGGCCAACGACATCGGCGTAGACGGCTTCCGCTTCGACCTGGCCGTCACCCTGGGACGCGGCGCCTACGGATTCGAACAAGACCACCCCTTCCTGGTCGCCCTCCAAACCGACCCCCTGCTCAACAACCTCAAACTCATCGCCGAACCCTGGGACGTGGGCGCAGGTGGCTGGCAAACCGGCTCCTTCCCCGCCCCGATGGCCGAATGGAACGACCGCTTCCGCGACGCCATGCGCACCTTCTGGCTGGCCTCCCCCGCCATCGGCCAATACGGGCGAACCATGGAACCTATCCACCAGATGGCAACCCGTATGGCCGGTTCAATCGACCTTTTTGGGAAAACCGACCCGCCACTCATGCGCGGCCCCGTAGCCTCCATCAACTACATCACCGCCCACGACGGCTTCACCCTGGCCGACCTGGTCACCTACGACACCAAACACAACTGGGCCAACGGAGAAGACAACAACGACGGCGCAGGCCACAACCTGTCATGGAACCACGGCATCGAAGGCACCCCAGAAACTGCCGCCAACCTCACGCCCCCCACCTCACCCGCCTGGAAAACCGTGCTGCCCGCCCGGCGTAAATCCCAACGCAACCTCCTGGCCATGCTGCTGCTGTCCGCAGGCACCCCCATGATCACTGCCGGAGACGAGTTCTCCCGCACCCAAGAAGGAAACAACAACGCCTACGCCCAAGACACCCCCGTGTCCTGGGTGCATTGGGACCACAACGACGACGCAAAAAACTTGCTCGCCACCACCAAATTCCTCCTTCAACTGCGCCGCGACCACGCCGCCCTACGTGCCGACTCCTTCTATCAAGGCACCCAACGCCCCGGCGAAACCGTGGCCGACCTGCTCTGGTTCACCGAAGACGGCAACCTCATGGATCAGAAAGCGTGGGAACAAAACGGCAGGCGAGTTGTTCAAATGCTGCGCCCCGGCCCCGACAACCAAGACGTTGACGTGCTGATGGTCATCAACGGCCTCCTCGACCAAGTGACTTTCTCCCTGCCCACCCCCCTCGAAGGGGCAGGAAAATGGGCTTTGACGTGGAGTTCCACCTGGGAAAACCCTGACGACGCCCCCGCCAACCGTATCCCTCGAGGCGGCAACGCCAAACTCGACCCCCTGTGCGTCCAAGTGTTCCTGGCCGAAAGAAAAACAACCGACAGTTAAGCCCGCCCTGACGTTAGCCGGACAGGTCGGGTTGCGCCTTGCTGTCGCTTGAAAGCGGGGGCGTCGATAGCGTTGACCCGTGACAACTGACGCGCCCGTGCCCACCACGCCCACCGCCCCCGTCTCTGACGCTGCGCCCCCTTCCGCCCCCGCTGTTACACCAGTGACTGCGGCAGCACCCGCGCCGACTAAGGCAGCCCCAACGAAGCCCGCCGCAGATACACCGGCACAACCTGCGGCAGTCCCGACCACAGCGCCTGCCACGCCTGAACCTGCGGCAGCAGCGGCGCCCGCCGTCAAAGAGGCCGTCGCAGCGACACCGCCGACTCCTGTCACAGCAGAAAAGCCTGTCGCGGCGAAAGCCGTTACAGCAGCGCCTACTGCGGCGGAAAAACCTGCCGCAGCAACCCCAACGGCGCCAGTGAAAACCCTGCCTGCCCCCGGCGAACCCACCAGCCACCTCACCCCCGTACTCACCCCCAACGCCCCTGCCGTGCCCACGCCGCACGCCATCATCGGGCGCATCCCCGTCGTTGACGTGGCCCCCACTGTGGAAGGTGGCCGCTGGCCTGCCAAAGCCGTCGTGGGTGAAGTAGTTCCCGTGACGGCTACCGTCTTCCGTGAAGGCCACGACCAGGTGGCTGCGTCGGCGGTACTGGTCGCCCCCGACGGCACCGTCAAGCAGATGAAACCCATGCGCGACATCGCCCCCGGCCTAGACCAATTCCTTGGCCACGTCCAGCCGGACGCTGAAGGCGAGTGGACCTTCCGCGTGGAAGCCTGGTCTGACCCTTACGCCACCTGGGTGCATGACGCCAGCGTGAAAATCGCCGCCGGAGTGGACGTCGACTTGATGCTTGAAGAAGGTGTGCTGCTTTTTGAACGCATCACCGCCCCAGACGAGCAGGCCAAACGCTCTGCCGCTGACCGTTTCACCCTGGAAGATGCCGCCACACAGTTGGCTGACCACCACCGCAGCGCGGACGCCCGCCTAGCCGTAGCCACCTCCATGCATGTGCGTGAAGCCTTGGCCCGCAACCCCCTACGTGACCTGGTTTCCCCCTCCGCCGACTACCCCCTGCGGGTGTCACGCAAGGCCGCCCTGGCCGCCAGTTGGTACGAGATTTTCCCCCGGTCTGAAGGCGCCTGGCAAGACCAGTTCGGCACCTGGCATTCGGGCACCTTCAACACGGCTGCCGAACGCCTGCCCGCCATCGCCGACATGGGCTTTGACGTGGTCTACCTGACCCCCATCAGCCCCATCGGCACCCAATTCCGTAAAGGCCGCAACAACACGTTGGACGCCAAGCCGGGCGACCCAGGCTCCCCCTACGCCATCGGGTCAGCCGACGGCGGCCACGACGCCATCCACCCTGAGTTGGGTACGGAAGCCGACTTCATCCGCTTTGTAGGCCGGGCCCGCGAACTAGGCTTGGAAGTGGCCCTCGACCTAGCCTTGCAATGCTCCCCCGACCACCCTTGGGTCACCGAGCACCCCGAATGGCTGCGGACCCGGGCCGACGGCACCATCGCCTACGCCGAAAACCCGCCCAAAAAATATCAGGACATTTACCCCCTCTACTTCGACATTGACCCCATCGGCCTGCGCGAAGAAGTGCTGCGTATCCTGCTGGTGTGGATTGAGCGGGGCGTCACCATGTTCCGCGTGGACAACCCTCACACCAAGCCCCTGGACTTCTGGGAGTGGGTGCTGGCTGAGGTTCACGCCCGCCACCCGGAGGTGCTCTTCCTGTCGGAGGCCTTCACCAAGCCAGCCATGATGGCTACCCTGGCCCGCATCGGCTTCCACCAGAGTTACACCTACTTCACCTGGCGCAACAGCAAAGACGAAATCCTCGAATACTTGGGCGAAGTGTCCGGGCCTTCCGGCTCCGTGATGCGGCCCTCCTTCTGGCCCACCACCCACGACATTCTGCCCCCCTACCTGCAGCATGGCGGCGTAGCCGGTTTTGCCGTGCGGGCTGTGCTGGCGGCCACCGGGTCACCCACCTGGGGCATCTACAACGGCTACGAACTCATTGAGAACGTTCCCCGCCCCGGCGTAGACGAGCAGGTGGACAATGAGAAATACGAGTTCAAGCCCCGCAACTGGGAGCGGGCAAGCGCCATCGGTATTGCGGCCCTGCTGAAAAAACTCAACCTCATCCGCGCCGAACACCCGGCCTTGCAACAGTTGCGGAACCTCACCGTTCACGCCTCTGAACACAGCAACCTGCTGGCCTACTCCCGCCGCATCAGCGCTGACCACCTGCCCTTGGCCGCCAGCGGCCACACCCCCCAGCATGGCAACCTGCACGATGACACCATCCTGGTGGTGCTCAACATTGACCCGTGGGGCACGTCAGAATCCCACATTCACTTGGACTGGCAGGCCTTGGGCTTGCACCGGCCTGACGGCCTGCCCGATGGGGAACCCTTCTTCACCGTGCGCGACCTGATGACTGGTGAAACTTTCCACTGGAACGAGCACCCCTTTGTCCGCTTGGATCCGCGCGGAAACGTCGCCCACATTTTTGCTGTCAGCCAAAACTGAGGCGTGACCGTGTCAGGTCTGTCGCCGGACGAGCCGTCGGGCCTGTCGCCGGGTAAGCCGGGCCTGCCGGGTTTGCCTGGGCTGCCGGGTTTGCCCGATGGCTGTGTTGACGGCGGGCCTGGCCTGCCGGGTCTGCCGGGGCTAACAGACGACCCGGACTGGTTTCGCACTGCCGTCTTCTATGAGGTGCTGGTTCGCGCCTTCAACGATTCGACGGGCAGCGGAACTGGTGACCTGCGCGGCGTCATCGACCGACTCGACTACCTGCACTGGCTGGGCGTTGACTGCCTGTGGCTGCCACCCTTCTACCCGTCGCCTTTACGGGACGGTGGCTACGACATCGCCGATTACACGTCCGTCGACCCGCGATACGGCACGATGGACGACTTCAACGACCTGGTGACTCAGGCGCACGCCCGCGGCATCCGCGTCATCGTCGACCTAGTGATGAACCATACGTCAGACCAGCATCCCTGGTTCCAGGCCT